>JBEICW010000107.1:0-8505 GCA_040383785.1 Ignavibacteria bacterium
ATCAATTAATTCAATTACAATAAAATATAATAAAAAAAGGATTAAAATTTTAAAAATTTTAGTCCTTTAAACTTATAAATATAATTAAATAGTTATTTTAATCTAATTATTTTTTGCCACCATTTGCCGGAGGTGCAATTGGAGTAGAAACAGGTGCAGAATTTGCAGGCATTTCCATACCCTCTGTAGCTGCTCTCTGAACATTTGCTGGACCATTGTTTAGTAAAAATTTATTTGTAACAACTGACAACAAAAATAATGTAATTGCAATACCAATTGTAACTTTAGAAAGCATATCCATAGTTTTTTTAGCACCTAATACGCTGCTAAATTGATTAGTAAGCCCAGATGAACTTGTAAGCATGTCACCTTTGCCTGGTTGTAATAAAACTGCTAATATCAAAATTGCAGCTAAGATTATCATTAATATCGATACGATAATATATCCCATTGAGATTTCCTCTTTTCTTTACTATTTATAAAGATTTGTTTAAAATTTATATTTTATTTTTAAATTTAATATACACAATTTGCAATTTAAACATAAATTATTAAATTTCAAAATATTAATTATAATTCTTAAATCAAATGATAAAATATTGAAGAATAAAGCTCTAAAACACTGACTTTGTTATAAATTAAATACAACATTCATGAATTATATAATAGTTTTATAAAATAAAGTTTGTTTTGAATTGTTTATTATATTTAAAAATTAATAATTTAAAAATAAATTTCAAATGTATCAAATTGGATTATTCCCTTTAAATTTAATTATATTCCCTGAGTCATTTTATCCATTACATATTTTCGAAAATAGATATAAGCGACTTGTAAAAGAAACTATCAAAAACGAAGGTTTTTTTGGTATTAATTACATTTCAAATACAAAAATGTTTGAAATTGGAACATTGGTAGAGGTAACAGAAGTAGTCAAAGAATACCCAGATGGTAGAATGGATATTGTAATTTATGGAAAAGAACGTTATATCCTAGAAAGACTTGTGGAAGGTGAAAAACCCTTCTTTTTGGGTGAATGTGAAAAATATTCTGATGAGCATTTTGATTTTGATATTTCATTGCTTATGGAATTAATAGTTATGTATAATCAAATTGTAGAAGGTGTTTTTGGTTTGAAATTTGAGAAAATCACTATAAATGACATATCAAATATTACTGCTTCATTTTTCATTGCACAAAAAGCTGGATTAGAATTTTATGATAAACAAAAACTATTAGAAATGAAATCTGAAAATGATAGATTAGAGTTTTTATATAAGCACATAAAAAAAATATTGCCTTCAATTAAAAAAGCTGAAAGTATCAAACAAATTATACAAAATGATGGTTATCTTAAACCCAATGACTTTAAATTGTAAATTGTAAATTGTTTTAAATATTCATACATCAAGTTCATTTATTGAATTATTAAGATTTAAAATCAAGTTAAAATATTAATATAATAATCTAAAATAATAAAAATAATGGTAATAAATTCTAATATTAGTTCCTCAAAAATAGTATTCCCAAAAATAATGGGAGTAGTAAATGTAACTCCTGATTCGTTTACAGATGGTGGAAAATATCTAACATTTGACAATGCTTTTCAGCAAAGTATGAAACTGATAGAAGAGGGGGCAGATTTAATTGACATTGGCGGAGAAAGCACACGCCCAGGGGCAGAGGAAGTGAGTTTGGAAGATGAATTAAATAGAGTAGTACCTGTGATTTCTGCAATTCGAAAAGCCAATAATGAGATTAGAATTTCAGTAGATACCACCAAATATGAAGTTGCACTTGAATCTATCAAAGCAGGTGCAGATATAATAAATGATATAAGTGGACTTACTTTTGAACCTCGTTTGGCAGATTTGGCTGCCGAATATAATAAAGGATTGATACTTATGCATATTCAAGGAAACCCGCGAACTATGCAGCATAACCCTCAATATAAAGATGTAGTTAGCGAAGTTTATGAATTTCTCAACGAAAAATATAATATAGCTAAATCTAAGGGTGTAAATGAGATTTATGTTGATGTTGGAATAGGATTTGGCAAAACTCTCGACCATAATTTAGACTTAATCAAAAATATTGAGAAATTCAAGGAAATAGCACCAGTATTATTGGGAATATCACGTAAGTCTATGTTTAAAATGATGTTAGGAATTGAAAACGTTGAGGAAAGAGATTTGCCAACAATATTAGTTCATACCCTACAATTAAATAAAAATGTAGATATCATTAGAGTGCATAACGTCAAACAAGCAAAAATAATGAAAAAGATTTACGAAAGAATATGCTAATTTATAATTATTTTCTTGTGGTTTCGACTACGATTGACCACCATATATTTTAATTATTTGTAGTAGAACAGGCACCCTTGCTTGTTCTTTTATTTATTGTGTCACACAATAATTACGCAATAAATGCGTCATAAGAAAATGATAAATTGTTAATTGTAAATGGTTAATGATTGAAGAAAGTTCATTGAAGAAACCCCTCCCAGCCTCCCCAAAATAAATTTTGGAGAGGAGCAAGAAAAGAAAAAAGGCAAAAATCGTGAAATACCGTGAAGTTTTGCTGAAAAATGCAGAAAATAGTGCAAAAAGTGCAAAATTTCTAAAATTCCGTAGGAATGAAATGATTATAGCAAATGCGTTCCCTTTATTCCCAAACCCAAACCTCGTAGAGGTCAAACAAAAGAGTTCCACTCCTATGGAGTTTAAAAAGAGATGTTAAATTGCAACTTTCTATAATAATTTCATCTCTACGAGATTGTAAAAACAGCCAAAAATCGTGAAGTATCGTGAAGTTTTTTGCTGAAAAATGGGGAAAAGAGTGCAATTAGTGCAAAATTCTTTTCTTGTTCCCTCCCTACTTTGTGGGGAGGGTTAGGGTGGGGTTTCTTTGCTGTGAATTCGAAATGCAGTTGCGGTCAAAAAGTCCTGCGACCCCACCCCCAACCCCGCCCGTGGGGCAGGGAGCAAGAAAAAACAGACCAAAAACCATGAAATATCGTGAAGTTTTTTTTGTAAAAATGGCTAAAAGAGTTCAAAAAAAAGGTCAAGCGAGACGCTTGACCTACCACAAAAAATACTGTGACATGTTCTTTTACTTACTTACCTTTTAAATACTTATCCAAAAATTGTTCTTGTTCCCAAAGAGTGTGAAGTATATTTTCTTTGGCAGAGTAGCCATGGCTCTCTTTTGGTAATATAACCATTCTTGCAGTGCCACCAAGCCCTTTGATTGCTTGGAAGTAGCGTTCTGTTTGCAACGTAAATGTACCGGGGTTGTTGTCTGCTTCGCCATGAATTAGAAGGATTGGCTTTTTCATCTTGTTTGCTGTGTAAAATGGCGACATTCCATTGTAAATTTCTGGAACGTCCCAAAAGTTACGTTGCTCTGATTGGAAACCAAATGGCGTAAGTGTTCGGTTATAAGCTCCACTTCTCGCAATTCCACAAGCGAAATAATCGCAGTGTGTTAGCAAATTCGCTGTCATAAATGCACCATAAGAGTGTCCGCCAACTGCTACTTTAGTTCTATCTATATATCCAAGATTATCAACTGCATCTATTGCTGCTTTGCCGTTTGCTACAAGTTGGGTGATGAATGAATCGTTTGGCTCTTTTTCGCCTTCGCCAATGATTGGAAACGAAGCATCATCAAGGACTACATAACCTTTGGTAACCCAATAAACAAATGAACCATAGTAGGGGAATGTGAATTCATTTGGGTTTTGGTTGGATTGACCAGCACTATTTTTGTCCTTATATTCAGTTGGATATGCCCAAATAAGTAACGGCATTTTCTCTTTTTTAGTAGTATCATAACCTATTGGTAAATATAATGTTCCAGATAACTCTACGCCATCTTCACGTTTATATTTGATTAATTCTTTATGAACATTTTTTATACTTTCAAAAGGATTTGTGTTAAATGTAATTTGTTGTAAATCATTAGTTTTTTTGAAGTTTCTGAAATAATAATTTGGATATTCACTTTTTGATTGAATTTGCACCAAAGCAAGATTGTTTTTGTAATCTTCGATTGAGAAAATATCTTCTTTTTTGTCTTTGTATTCTGATTGATAAAGTCTTTTTGATTTATTAGTTTTGTAATTATATTCATCAATAAATGGGAATTGCCCATCTTTGGTAAATCCTTCTCCCAAAAGATACAAATTATCCTTTTCGATTGCTAAAACATTGCGTCCAAACTCATTTTCGCGAGTTTCAAATCCCCCTGGGTCACTATAAATATCTTGAGAATTTCTATCAAAAATAATTTTTGGGTTATCGTTAAATTTATTAGGATTAATGATATATGTCTTTTCATTACGAGTATCGTACCAAGAGTCCATCATAATTGCTAAATCATTATTGCCCCAGATAATACCACCAAATCTTTGAATAGTTTTAGCAATTGAAGTTGGTGATTTATCAAATGGTGCGTCCCAACTAAAAACTTCGTCTCTAAATTCTACTTTATTTGCAGGGTCGCCACCGTCTAATGCCTCTACATAATATAAACTTGCATGTTTGTCGTCTCGCCAAGCCATATTTCTTTTACCAGTTCGGATTGCCATAAATCCTTTGGGGATAATTTCGTTTAGTGGCACTTCATTTACTGTTTCTACTAAATTTCCTTGTAAATCAAGTATATGAGTAACACTTGGGAATCTACCTAAAGGCACGATATAAGAGTAGGGGCGAGTGATTAATGAAGTCATTAAATATTTTCCATCTGGCGAAAAAGATAATGAAGCATACAAATCTTTACGTTTATATAAATTTGAAGTTCCATCTAATTTTACATTATAAAGTTCTGACATTACTAAATTATCGAAGTTATCTTCGTCAGCTTTATTTTTAAGTAAATCTTGATAAGTTCTATTTTGCGAAACTTTACCATCAGCCATAGAAACAGTTGGACCCAACGGAATATCTTTTTTATTATCTTTTAAAGGTTCGCGATTTTCAGGCATTTTTTTTACTAAAAGTGTGTGATTGTCTATGTGCCATACAAAAGGACTTCCCAAGTTTGCATTTAAATTATCGTTAGTTAGTTTTTTTGCAGAAGCAGTTTTTACATCAATTACCCATAATTCTACTCCATTGCTTGTAGTATGAGTAAAGGCAATTTTAGAGTCATCTGGTGACCAAGAAATGTTTGCAATTTTAGGATTTTGTGGTAAATTACTAACTTGAATTGGCTCAACTTTGAAATCTTTAACTTTTCGGATTTTAAGATTATTTACATAAGTAACAGTTGATGAAATATTAGTAATTGGATTAATTCTAAGCCCAGCTAATTTCATTTCATCTTGATTTAGGTCATCAAGCGTTTTGTAAGTGTTTCGATATGATAAAAGCATATAATCTTTTTTGGTATCCATCGATACAGAAGGAGCTCGCTCATATTCAGCTAATTTCAGAATAGACTCTGATGGCTTTTGGTATTGCAAGTCAATTTGAGCAAAGGAAATAAATTGAACAGCAAAAAACAGAACAATATATAATCTTAATTGATTTATTTTTAACATATTTTTACTCTGATTAAATATTTATATTAAATTTATTTATTATAACTATACAAATTAAGAGAAAAATCTATAATAATCAATAAATTCTTTTATCACAATAAAAAAGAGGCAAGGAATTTGTGTTCCTTGCCTCTTTTGTTTTCTTAATAAAGAGTTGTTAGTAAGAAAATTATTTAAAATATTGTTAATAGTTTGTATTATTTTACAACGTTAAATTTAATTGATTTACTTGAATCATTTTGATTTAAGATAATAAAATAAGTACCGTTTGAATATCTTGTAGTGTTGATGTCTAAATAATTAACACCTTCAGAAGTATTAATATTTAAGTTATCTAATAATCTTCCAGTTTGGTCAATTATGTTTACTTCAACATTACCGTTATTTGCTAAAAATTCAATTTTTGCATTAGTATTTGCAGGTTGTGGCATTACTTTAACATCACTAATAGTTTCGTCTTCAATACTCATTAATAGGTTTTCTTCCATTTCCATAGCTTGAGTAATTTTTAAGCCATTTGAGTATTTAACTTCAAAATTTGCATTTGAAGAGTAGAAACCAAATTTATCAGTAACGATTTTATATTTGCCTTCTGGTAGTTTATTAAATTTAAAGTTACCATCTTTGTCTGTAAATTTATAATCTAAAGTTTCGCCTTTGTCATTCAATAAATAAACAGTTACACCAGATAATCCTTTTGCTGATAAAGTACCATTGCCAGACTTAACAACTCCACCTCTTTTGCTAATTTTACCATCAAAATCTGCAATTCCGTCTAAACCATCAACTAAAGATTGGTGTTGAATTGTATATTGTAATGCAACTGTTATTTCATCAACTCCAATTACAGTAGCTTCATTCCAATTTAAAGATGCTAAACCATTTGATACATAATAACCAGGGATATGAGATAAAGTCATTGGAACAGATAATAAAACATATTTTCCATAAGGTACATTATCAAAATAGAAGTTACCATCACGTGCAATTGAAGTAAATACATTTTGTCCATCATTTGGAGTATTTCTATCATTCATTCTAATTGCTAATACTGTTGCAGGCATAGGTTCATCTTTATCATTTACCACAGAGCCAGAAATATTACCTAATTGAGGTTTAAATCCATCTAAAGTAAAGTTAATAGGAGCAAAATAATCAACTTTAGGGTCTAAAATATCAGCATCAAAAGGATTTGCTTTTTCATTATAATACTCTTCACCCAAAGGCATTCCAGTATTCATTTCAAATCCAAAAGCTCTTGCAACATAAGTCATATTATCTACAACTTGTAAAGTATAATTTCCGTTTTCGTCAGTTTTAGTAACAAATTGTCCATAAAAATGTCCCCAATCCAAAGGATTACCAGTAGAATCACAACCAATTATACCACCTTTACCAACAAATTCAGAAGGTATAAATTCAACAACTGCGTGAGCAATACCTTCACCTGTTTCAGAACTTGTAACTTGTCCACTAAAAGTAACATATTCAGGAACAATTTCTCTGTCTAATTGAGCATCAAAAGTAGTAGTTGTATTAGCTAATATTTCTAAGCCTAAAGGATCATTAGGGTCAGTCAAATTCACGAATTGTTGGTAACCATAACCTTGCACAACTATAATATAATTTCCAGCATTTACATCAACTTTATAATTACCTTCAGCATCTGTGCTTGTATAAAAATAATTTTCGTGATAAAAATTACTATCTCTATTATTATCATTTGCAAATGTGCCATAAAGATAAACAAAAGCACCACCAACAGGTTCACCTGTTTCTCTATCGGTAACTTTACCTATAATTTTTGCATTAGGTCTTTGAGATTCATCTAAAATTAATAATTCAAACCAACCAGAAGCTTGAGCTGTTAGTAATTGACCTTGATATTCACAATCAACTGAAGAAACTAAAATGCTTACATAATGTTTACCATAATTTTCCGGTATGTTTGGAGCAGTTACTTTACCATTTTCATCAATTGTTGCATCTTTCAAACTTGTAGTTTCAATTTTATATTCAACTGGGCAGTTAAAATCTGGGGCTTTAGTAACTGTATAAGTTCTTGATATTAAATCATTGTCTCCAAGGTAAATTCTATCAGGATTATTTCTTTGTATATCAAAATATAATAATTGAGAATTATTAAATACACCAACTTCTAAACTCAAAGCATAACTTGCTGCTTCGCCAGTACAAGAAACGGCTGAAAATTCTAATAAATGTTTTCCATTTTTTAATGCTTCAAAAGTATATAAATTCCCACTTCTTCCATACATAGAATCTAATTCAGAACTTTCACTTATTAATTTTAATGCACTTTCATCAAATTTAGCATCAATTTTAACATCACAGTCCTCTTCAACACCATAAATATAAGTATATAATTGTATTTCATCACCTATTTTATATTCATTAGTGTAACTAATGAAATTAACATAAATCATAAATGGTTGTTCATATTTAAAAGTGTAAGTTTTTGAATTTGATTTTTCACTCATTACTTCATAATTACCAGAAGTAATTACACTTTTCACAAATAATTCATAAGTGCCAGATTGCATTTGATTTAAAAATAATGTATGTTCGTGTTTCCGTTCATACTTTTATTTTCATATTCTTGACCTATTACAAACTCATAACTATATAGAGAATCATTTCCACCATCTTTACTACCACTTGCAAAAATATAATAATATTCAGGCATTGTACCATCATCGCCTCTTTCCCAAGTTAATTTTATAGATGGATTGCCAGAGGCATCAATTGATTCGATTAAATCAAGATTTTTCGGTGTTGAAGGTCTTTGTTGTGCTATTGCACCAACAAACATCCCACCAAGTACTAACATAACTGCTAGAAACTTTAGTATTATTGAAGAAGAATTTTGTTTCATAGAAACTCCTAATTTTATTTATTAATAATATTTATTATAACGATTGAAAATTATTTTCTTG
>JBEICW010000108.1:0-8486 GCA_040383785.1 Ignavibacteria bacterium
ATATATTAAATAAAATTTGGATATGTCATGTTTTTTTTTTTAATTTGTATTCCATAAATTTCACACTTCATTTATTAAGTAAAAATAATAAGTTAACAAGCAAATAAATGAAGCAATTCAATAATTATCTATTTGTGGAGAGTATTTTATGAAAACTTTTCTTTTGTCTTTATTCATAGTTGTAACATTGTTGTTTACAACAAATAACGCTTCTAAAGCAGCATGCCCACCAGGGTGGTTCCCAATGAGTACGAATATTACATACAATGGTTGTGTAATTACTGTAAATTTTTGTTATTTTGTTTCGCCAATGGGAATGAATAAAGTTATTCTTGATAGTTTTACAATACCTGCAACTGGTTGCCCAAATGGCTTTGCAATTACAGACCCATCTTTTTGGAATTTTGTAAATGATGAGATTATTTTATATTTAAAGCCAATACTTAATATTCCAGATTGTGAGGATAATGTAAGAGTTGTTATTACAGTTGAAAGATCTGCTTGTTGGAAATATGTAAAAACGGGTGGCGGATTTGTACCAGTTGTTTACTCAATTGTACAATGTGAAGAAACTGGAACCTGCGAAGTAAGAAATGAAATTTGTTATGACCAAAATTACCCACCAAACTATATTAGAAATAATAAAACATATTCATCTACTGGCGGTGAATCAACTTGTGAAACAGGTTCATTTTGGCAGTCATACCCTAATTCAAATCCTTGGGATTTACCGATATTTGATATTTGCTTTCATACTTGTAATTAAATTAACATAATCAAATTATATGAAAACATTAATAATTTTAATGCTATTTTTAGCATTAAATCAAGTAGTTTTAAAAGCAATACCAATTGTAGAAAAAGAAAAAGCTGCTACTCAAATTGATAATATGTATAGTCTTGATTCACATTTGGAAGGTGTTTTACACCTTCCAAATGGTGAGTTATTGATTTATGGAAGTTCTGGTACAATTATGAAATCTAAAGATTTGGGTATAAATTGGGAACAAAGATTTTCTGGAACTCAAAGACATATTTATGATGTAAAAGAAATGAACCAAAAGCTATATGCAGTTGGTGAAAATGGTTTATATATGACATCTATTGATTTTGGGAAAAGTTGGAAAATATTAGATTTTATTGATAATGAGTTTTTAATAAATATAGAATTTAACAATATTAATTCTAATGAAATTGTAGTTTCTTCTGTAAATGGTAATATTTATTTTTCAGAAAATTCAGGTAAAGATTGGAAATTTATTATAAAAGATACTACAATAACTGAATTAACTAAAACAGAATTAAAATTTAATAATGATGTCATATATTATTTTAATAATAATGGAAAACTAAGTTATAGTGATGATATGGGTGATAATTGGAATTATATTGATTTAAAAAAATTTGACACTATAAATCCATTATGTACTAATTGTAACATTATAGATGTTCAGATAAAAAATGATGATTTTTATATTCTTACCCAAAGTTCATTTATAAAAATAAATCTTGAGAAAAAAAAATATTTTAACTATCAAATAAATCAATTGCCAACTATAGTTCAATGTTTTAAGCTGTTAGAAAATGATGAAATTGCACTATTTACATCACCTAGATATGATAAGTTTTTATCATATTATCAAATCAATTCAAATGATGAAATTAATTATATTGGACAACAAAGACAAGATTATTTAATCGAACGATCAGTGATTAAAAGTGGCTTAATATTAGAAGATGGTACTGGTTTAGTTGTAGGTGCAAATAAAACTATTTTTCGAACAAAAGATAACGGTATGAATTGGGATTTAATTTCAAATATTGATGTTAAATATATTGACAATTGGACTAATTGGATAGAAGGAATGAAATGGGTTTCTGATAAAGATGGCTATATTTATTTAAAAGATAAATATTTTTATAGAACTACAGACGCAGGTGTAACTTGGAAACCACAAAAAATAGGAGATGATTCTAATAATATTCCAAGGGAAGAATTAATAAAATTATTACATATAGAAGAGGATGGTAAAAATATCCTGATGTTAAAAAAAGACCCAAGTAGTGATAACCAATATCAAAATATATTATATTTTTCAAATGATAAGGGTGAGTCTTTCAAAAATATGGCTGTAATTAAGGGTGAACCTATTTTAAATATGATTTCAACTAAAGATTTTTATTTTATTAGTATTAAAAGTTATGCTCCGGACCCTATATTTGATTATACTAGATTTTATAAATATGATAAATCTTTTAAATTAATAGCTGATTTTTATATTCCAAAGTGTAATATTGATTTTATGGATATAGATAATGTAGGTAAATTAATATTATTTGGTGAATTTTATACTTATAATTTAGATGAATTTCCAAATTTCCTTAAAATCAAAGTTAAACAAGTTAAATTTGATATTGAAAACAATGAAATTATTGATGAAATTGAGTTTAAAGGAAGTTTGCTTCTAAAAGAATATTATAATATAGATAATAAAAAATTCTTAATTTTTCCTGATAGTTCTAAAATTTATAGAAAAGCAACGCCTGACTCTTCAGCAGGATTTGTATATAATATGTGTGTTTATTACTGTGATAATGATTCATTTGATTTTGAATTAATGCATAAAGATACAACTTATTATAATTTTATACCACAAAACGAAAAAGCTTATTTTTTAAAAGAAGCAAGTGCAAAGGTATCTTCTAACTTTGGGAAAACATTTGAAGATAGTATAAAAGTTATTAATAATCAAATCTCAATTAAAAATATATTTAAAAATAGCAACAATATTACATATATAACAACAGATTGTGATAGAAGATTTTTACTAAATAAAATGATTCTGTTCAGAAGTATAGAGCAAGATTTTGTTTCTTCAGTTGATGATTTAGAAAATAATACGGAAGACTTACTAACTCTGAGTATTATTAATGCATTTCCTAATCCTACACAGGATAATATAAATGTAAGTATTTTATTCGATAAACGTTACAATAAGGAAGATGCTGTTATTTCGGTTTTAGACTACTTGGGCAAACCAATTAATGTTCAGTATGAGTTAAATCCCAAAAGTAATTTCCAAAGTGAAATCATAATAAATACACAAAATTTATCAACTGGAATGTATTTACTAAATGTGAAATTAGGTAGTACTAACGAGACTATAAACTTTGGAGTTGTGAGGTAAATCATTTTACAAATACTAATGTACAAATACAAAATGGCTGTCCAAATTTGGCAGCCATTTTTTTTTGATATATGGGTAACTGTTAATAGAAAATTATTTTATAAATACTTAAATTATAAATGTTTAAATACATTATAAAAAATATTTTATTGTTTTATAAATAAAATTTGGATATGTAATGTTTTTTTTTTAATTTCTATTCGATAAATTTAACACTTCATTTATTAAGAAAAATAATAAGTTAACAAGCAAATAAATGAAGCAATTCAATAAATATCTATTATATGGAGTATATTATGCAAAAATATATGAAGTTTGCATTTATAATTTGTTTCTTGCTTTTAACAAGTTCTAATTTGGCAAAATCTCAAACATGGGGTTGTGCTGAAGACCCTGGAGGCTGTGGATCTTGGACAACTCAAACACTATCTTACACTTTGCCAGACACTGATTGTTTGATAACCTGTGAATATCGTTATAGGATTTGTGGAGGAGTGTTTCAATGGGAATATAAGGATGTTGTTACAACTGGTAATTGCGCATTTATGCAAAATTTTAATTATCTACATTATAATTTTTCAAGTATAAATGAATTATTAGATATTCTTATTTTAGCTGATTTTAAGGATAATGGGTATATTGGGACTTGTCCTACTAATACTACGACTGCTCAATTTTACTCAGCATCATGTGGTATTTGGCTATACTGTGAATATGATATAGAACCACAAACACCAAGATGTGAACAAGGATATGATAATGTACCAACCCCTGGGCCAAGAACAGTTAAAACTTGGAAATGGCAATCTTGTGGAACAACTTGTTGTAAAAGAACATATGTTTTATGTAAAGAGTATGATTCTGCTGCTGGTGGAGTTATAACTAAAATAAAAGGGTTTTCAAAAGAAAAAATTGGGAATTGCACACAAGAGCCTGGTGGTTCAAGTCCTAAATATGCAAGACCTTGTGAAGATGGATGTTAAACAATTAATAGGAGAATAACCAAATGAAAATGTTATTAATTTTAATTTTTGCAATTTTTACAAATTGTACATCAAACATTCTATTTTCACAAATTACTTATATTAATGCTGGTTTTAATATTGGGACAACAAAAACTATAAAATTTAAAGATGGTAACATATATTGCAAAGGGTATAATGGTGGCTCAAAAGATTATAAGAATGACTATATGTTTACTAAGTTTGATGGTAATGAGTTTGAAAAACTTTCAACATCTAATAGTGGTTTTCCAAATGTTGTTATAGATGAGTTTGCTTTAGGTTATGGAACTTCAGGGGATAATTTAGCCCTTACAGAAAATAATGGCTTATATTCAATTTATGAGAACTCAATTTATAACTTTAACAATAATAAATGGGAAAAAGTATTTCAAAGAGATTCTTCTAAATCAGATAGTGTGAAATATATAACTACTTCGATTTGTAATGATAAGGATAATGTATATTTTTTACAGAAAAAAATAAAACTTAATTACATTACAAGCCAAGGTACATATTTTTGGACAAATATAGGTGGCACTTTATTTAAAATAAATGGTAAAGAAATATCAATCGTTAAAGATACTATCTATGAGTCTACAAACAACTCTGACTATTTATTTGCAACTTCATCTTTATATATTGATAAACAAGAAAATTTAATTCTGTTTAATACCCGTAAATTAGGTGTTTTTAACTTAATATCAAATGAGTTAAAAACATTTTATTACGAAACAAAAAGTGGAACAACCGAACAACCAAAATCCCTTACTATTTCTGAAAATAATGAAATAGTTGTAGGATTTAAAAAAAGTAAAGGTTCTATTAGTATATTTAAAGATAATGTTTGGAAAATTGTTGATTTAGATAAAGTAAAAGATATTACTACTTACTCCGATTATGTTTCTAATCCTAATGTTATACATTATGCAAAAGATTCAAGTATTTGGTTTGGGAGTGTAAATGGTGTTTCAAGAATTTATAACAATACAATTGAAATAATAATACCAGAAGAATATCATTTATCTCAATATGAAAACAATGTTTATGCAATTACTGAAGCTTTAAATGGTGATATTTTTATTGGAATTCATAATGGTATTCTAATTTATAAAAATCAAGAATTAGGAGTTGAAAATACTAATAATATTTCTGTGATTTCTAATAACCTTATTTTCACTGAAAATGAAGAAATTAATATTCCATTTAACTTTAATCAAGATTTTTCAAATACTTATGATGTACAAGTTATTGACTTGAATGGTAAAAAGATTAATTTTGACTATAATTTATCAAATAATGTTTTAAAAATAAATAACAACTTAATGTCAGGTTCATATAGTTATTGTATTAAAACTAAAGAAAATTCCCAAAAAGGAATGTTCTTAATTAACAAATAAATGAGATAAAATGAAAAATTATAAAAATGTTTTTAAATTAGTTTTTATTATACTACTTTCTTTACTATGTTATAACTTGGGCTATGCACAAAATAACAAGATTGTTTACACTGGTTTTGATGGTAGTGTATATGTAAAAGAAGCTAATTCGAAATGTTGGCGAGTTCATGAATTAGGAACGAATATGAATGTTTTGATTCCAGAACTTACCAAAACCAAAGTTAGAAATATAGTTTATACAAATTTTGAGGGTAAAACTTTTGAGCCATTTAAGAGTAATGAGCCCTCTCAAAGTGCTGTAAATATTGAAACTAATGAAATTCCTTTTTTAGTTAGTAACTTTGGCAATGGAAAATTTGTCATTTCGACAAAACACAATAATGCAACTGTCAATATTGAATTAATAAATCAATTAGGAACAGTAGTAAGAAATGATAAAAATATTAGTCATGAATTTGAGTTCAATGTTAGTAGCTTAGCAAAAGGCATTTATTTCATTAAAATATTTATAAATGACCAAGTTTTTACTCATAAAATTTTAAATGAATAAATAAATCTATTAAAAAGTTAATTATAAAATAAGGCATAAAACCCAACAGTTTTATGCCTTATTTTATAAATCTTTTCTGTATATTTACTATAAATTACCCTATATCTTACCATCAAAGATGAGACCTTTGGTGATTGATTGAGTTTGAACTCTTGCATTACGATTAAATACTATATGTTTTTCGATTTGGTCGGCATTTTCAGGAAATAGCTTTTTGAAGTAATTTCTTTCAGATGTACTAATTAGTGCATTTGGATTTTTTGGCACTTCGTCAGTAACTGTTTCCAAATCTTTCTGAATATCTTTGAAATTAGTTTTAGAGCTTTTTACTTGGTTATTTCTATCTATACTTGATGGATTTACTCCCATAGAGGCAGATTTCAAGTAAGCTTTAGAATATGGGTCTTTATAAACCGAAACTTGCATAATTTATTAATTTTATGATTTAAATTTTTAATCTTAATATAAACGAAAGTAAAAACTATACCAAATTTAGAGATTTAGAAATATAATTAAGTATAAATACAACTATAATTAAAAAAATTATATTTCAAGTGAATTTCTTGCAATATTTTTAGCAGAATCTACAACTCCAGTATTTGCCTCGAAAGCTCTCTGAGCACTAATCATTTCTACCATTTCAGTTACAATATTGATATTTGGCATTTTGACATAACCATTATCATCAGCATCTGGGTGATGTGGGTCATATACTATTCTTGGCTCTGTGTTGTCGGTAGCAGTTCTTGCATTCAATACACTATAATCTGGTGGATATTTGCCTTGCTTAGCCGTAGGGGCGTGGTCTGGGCTTGATTTATCCATAGTAATAAAGTGCTGCATTTCACTATCAAATGGACTACCTTCGATAGCTCTAACCACAACTACTTCCCTTTTATATGGCTGTCCATCAATACTTTTTGTTGTATTGATGTTAGCTATATTTTTTGCTGTAGAGCTAAGTCTCATCCTTTGAACAGACATTCCTTGTCCGCTAATATCAAAAGAAGAAAATATGTTTTCTGCCATTTCTTACACTACAAATATATAATGAATTTTTGTTAATTAAAACACTTTTTTATAAGCAAAACTACTTAGTTGAAAATTTTCTCTCAAAATCAACTTGTCATCGACCCTCTTATGGCACTACTCATTCCATTAAAGAATTTTTTGGTAGCCATAGAAGCAAATCTAAATCTAATTTGATTTTGTGCCATTTCGGACATTTCTTTATCGATATTTACGTGAGTTTCGCCAGAGAAGAAAATTTCTGCTTCTGGAATTTCTCTATTCATTTTTTCACCTTCAATATCATTTCCAGAGGACTTCCCTATCGGAATATGCACTCCGTCATCAGTTCCACCTTTGATTACAACCTCTTGATTTACAAATAGCTCTTCAAACTTCACTCTTTCGGGTCTATATCTTGGAGAAGTAGCATTTGCAATATTTTTGGCGGTAGTTTGTTGCCTAAGAGAATAAGCATCCATTGCTCTATTCATCAAGGGCAGGCTATTTTTGAACAAATGTTGTCTGAAAATCATACAAACCTCTTACTTTTTATTACCAAATAATTAATGTTCAAGTTATATGCCATAAATATCTAAAATACTATGATGGGTTTAGTTGTGGAAAAGTTATATTTTATCAATCAATATTACAGAAAATAAATACTTTAAAAAACAACTTTTGAAATACAAATGTAATAATTATAAAATAACTGTAATTCTATGATATAAAGGAATTAAAGCAATATTTAATGAAAATAATATTTTATTTATAGCAATTATTTGAAATTTAGGTATTATATTTGAAATAATTATTTATTAAGCTACGAATAAAAAAGATTTTGGTATTATTAATTATTTATATTTTCTACTATATTAAAATTAGCATAATATTACTCACTTGGCTTTTATTCTACTTTTATAATTTGAAACAATATATATTGGCAAAAAAAATGAAATTTAATGAAAATAACTCATTTAAAGCTTTAATTGAAAATGCAAAAGACATCGAACAAATACAAATCAAAGATTTATTTGATGATAAAAATAGATTAGCAAAATTTAGCTTTAATTTTAATGATTTTTACTTTGATTTTAGCAAAAATAAAATAAATGATGAGATATTTAATAATTTGATTAATTTAGCAAATGAATGTGGATTATCTGAAAGTATAAAATCTATTTTAAATGCAGATAAATTCAACTTCACAGAAAATAGAGAAGTACTTCATTTTGCTTTGAGATACAATAATAATGATGCTGAAAAATATCATTTTAATCATTTTATTAACGATAATGATATTTTGGTTGATATTGAAAATATAAAACAAAAAATGAAG
>JBEICW010000109.1:0-8452 GCA_040383785.1 Ignavibacteria bacterium
CAGGCAAAAATCGTGAACTATAGTGAAGTTTTTACTGAAAAATCACAAAAAGAGTGCAAATAGTGCAAAAAAAAAGGTCAAGCGAGACGCTTGACCTACTAAAGTTAAAAGTTAAGTAAAAATCGAATAATATTGCTTATTTATCGCAAGCAGCGAAACCTCTGTTTAAATCGCCAATTAAGTCTTCTATTTCTTCGATACCTACTGATAAACGGATTAAATTGTCTGTTAAACCAATTTTCTCTCTTTCAACTTTTGGAATAGATGCGTGTGTCATAATTGCCGGATGTTCGATTAGCGACTCTACACCACCCAAACTTTCTGCTAACATAAAGATTTTTACATTCTCTAAAAACTTACGAGAGTTCTCTAATCCACCTTTGATGAAGAATGTAATCATACCACCAGCACCTCGCATTTGCTTTTGTGCGATGTCGTATTGAGGATGTGATTTCAATCCTGGGTAAACTACTTTTTCTACCAATGGGTGGTTTTCTAAGTATTCTGCTACTTTTTGGGCATTTGAGTTGTGTCTTTCCATACGGATAGCTAATGTTTTTAGCCCACGTAATACCAACCAAGAATCAAATGGAGATTGAGACATACCAATAGAATTTTGCAATCTAAAAAGTTCATTATAAAGGTGTTCGTCATTTACCATAATCGCACCAGCCACGATATCACTATGTCCATTCAGGTATTTTGACATTGAATGATAAGTGAAATCTGCTCCCAAATCTAATGGATTTTGGAAATATGGACTCATAAAAGTATTATCTACTGCTAATTTTGAACCCACTGATTTACCTTTTTCAGCAATTGCACGAATATCGGAAATCTTCAATAATGGATTAGTGGGGGATTCAATCCAAATCAAATCTGGCTTTAATTCATCAATTTTTGAAGTAAATAATTCTAAATTAGATGAATCGGCAAAAACGAATTTGTAGTCATTTTGTACTACTGTTGTGAATAATCTATAAGTACCACCATAAACGTCATCACCACAAAGAACAGTTGCACCGCGTTTTAGTGTTTGGATAATAAGCATTGTAGCAGCCATTCCAGTGCCGGTAACTACGCAATATTTTGCATTTTCTAATGATGCCAAACACTCTTGAAGTCTCGTTCTTGTAGGATTGTGAGTACGAGTATATTCATAACCTTTATGAACTCCTGGAGAATCCTGAACGTAAGTAGAAGTCTGAAATAAAGGTGGAGTTATAGCCCCAGTAGTTGGATCAGGATAATTGCCAATATGCAGTGAGCGTGTAGAAAAACCCATTTGTGAATAATATTCATTCTTTGGATTATTTTCGATTGTTCCGCCAAGTCCCATTTTTTTCCTTGATATTTTTAATTTGAAATTAGATTTAATTTTTCTTTTGAAATTAATTTGAATTTATTTCTGAAAATGTTGTCTTATTTATTTAACAAAATTAGTTAATTTTGAGTTTATATTTATTTAATATTTAAAATTTATTTTTATCATAAAATTTAACAAAAAATTTAATTCAAAAGAGAAATTCAAATGGCATTAGCACCTATCATTCCAGCTAAAAGAACCGAAAAAATAACTTATGCAATTCGCGATATTATTGCAGTTGCAAATGAAGTAGCAAAAACAGGCAAAAAACTTTATTATCTAAATATCGGCGACCCCAATGTTTATGACTTTGTTACTCCTGAGCATATTATCGAAGCAAATATAAAAGCAATGCGTGATGGTAAAAATGGTTATTCCCCATCAAGTGGAATACCAGAAGCAATCGAAGCTGTAAGAATTGATGCCGAGAAAAAAGGTATAAAAAATATTCAAGACATATTTATTACCTCTGGTGCGGCAGAAGCGATTGAAACTTGCCTTAATGCCTTATTGAATGCTGGTGATAATTTTTTAATGCCAACACCAGGTTATCCACTTTATATTGCAATTCAAAATAAATTGGGTTTAGAGCCAAACCCATATTATCTAAATGAAGAAAATGGCTGGCTGCCAGATATTGAAGATATTAAGTCTAAAATCAATTCAAAAACTAAAGCAATTGTTTTGATTAATCCTAATAATCCGACTGGCTCATTATACACAAGAGAAGTTTTGGAACAGATTATTGAATTAGCTAAAGAATACAATTTGGTAATTTTTGCAGATGAAATTTACGATAAATTAATTTTTGATGGCAAAGAAATGATTTCAATAGCTTCATTAGATTCTGAAGTTACTTGTATTACATTTTCAGGTATGTCTAAAAATTACTTAGCTCCAGGTTGGAGATTGGGTTGGGGTATTGTTAGTGGCAAAAAAGAATTTACTGAAGATTTTGTTGAAGCAATTAATAAAATTCTAAGAGCAAGAGTATCGGCTAATCACCCAGAGCAATATGCAATTCCTGTTGCACTGTTGGGCGACCAATCACATATCCAAGATACTATTTCACGCTTAGAAAAAAGACGTGATGTGGTTTATAACAAAATTCAAGGCATTGATGGAATTAGTTTAGTTAAGCCCGAAGGTGCATTCTACGCTTTCCCTAAAATTGAAGTCAAAGACGATTGGAATTTCTGTATTGCACTATTGAGAGCAACAGGCGTAATGGTAGTTCCTGGTATGGGATTCGGTCAAAAGGAAGGAACGAAACATTTCAGAATAGTAATACTTCCAAACGAAGAAATATTAGGTACTGCCTTCGATTTACTTAAAGACTTCTATTACGATTATAGAACGAAAGAATAAGAATTATAATAAATAAGCCCATTCAAAAGAGTGGGCTTATTTATTAAAGAGTTGATAATTGAGTAGTTGTGATGGCTTCACTGAAACTTACTTTTTTTGAAGTAGAACAGGCACCCTTGCCTGTTCTACTTCAATCATTGTTGATGTCTATTGGCATTGAACAAATTGAGTTTTATGAAAAAAAAAAGAGGCACTTTTATTAAAATGCCTCTTGTAAAAAAGAAAATATTTATCATTAAACTGCTTCTTTCTTAGTAAAATTATTTTCTTTGGTGTAATTAAAATATTCTAACATTTTAGAATAATCAATTGGAGTTTTGTGTTTAAACTCAACACCTTTTATCCATTTTCTTAGATGACATCTGATTTGCTCTTCGAATTCTTCTTTTTTCTCTGGATGTAACTTGAGTTCAATTCTCAACTCTTTGTAATTCATAGGGTCAAATTTATCATCTCTAATCAATAAATCATTATAGGCTTTTTTGAAACATTCTTCACAGCAAAATCCAAGATGTTTACGATATTCTTTGGGTTTTGCTATAAATTGCAAATTACAAGGTCCATACCTACAATTATGATAGTCTTCAGATGGTTCATCAGTGTAATGGCATTTAGAAATTATAGTATGGGTATTTTCATCACCAACTTTGGTAGAAACTCTACCATCAAATGTATAAAGATTACCCAACCAATGTCCGTCATTAAAAGTATTGACATACTTTATAACTCCGCCATCTAATTGCTTAACACCGGATAAACCTTCGTTCTCAAACATAACTGCTAATTTTTCGCAACGAATTCCACCAGTGCAATACATTATAATTTGTTTATCTTTGAACTTTTCTTTCCAATCATCCACGTATTCTTTTACATCACGAAAATTAACTGTTCCAGCAGGAATTGCATTTTTGAAATGTCCTAATTGAAACTCATAATTATTTCGCATATCAAGTACTACGTAGTCATCAGCACCTTTGTCCATCAGAGTTTTGAACTCATCAATTGGAATTTTGTTTTTATATTTTTCTACATCTGCTGCTTTGTAAAGGGCACCAAGTGCAACAATTTCTTTACGATATCTTACAATACATTTTGGAAACTGGTGTCCAATAACTGGAGTTGCTTTCGTATCTATATCTGGAATATCTTTGAAATATTGGCTATTATCAAGATATAATTTATAGGCAATCATCTGCCCTTCATTACAACTTAACTGAGCATTAATGCCTTCTTCGCCGATATAAATTCTACTTCTAATACCAATATCTTCACAGAATTGTTTATGTTTTTCTACTTCAGATTTTGGGTCATCAATATCCACAAATTTATAAAATGTAAGTAGGATAAATTTTTTGTTAATTTTCATAAAAAAAGAAAATAAAATTTGTAAAAACTATTTCTCCAAAATTAACAAAATACTTTATACCATTCAGTTATTTAATTTCGATTTTACTACGTTGGAAAATTATGTAACCAAAATGTTGCAATATGGTTTTTAATTTTTAAATGTAATGTTTTTATGCAATAAACTACTTCACAGGAAATTTTGCAAATAAACTTTCCATTTCATCCGAATCAATCATTTGACGGGGAGTTTCGTAGTCTTCATCTTCTTGATGAAAACTAATATCTGGATTTGCTCCATTTTTCAAGAAAAATTCTGCAATTTCTACATCATCTAAATTAACAGCATGGCTTAGTGCAGACCAACCAATCGAATCTTGCAAATCTATTTTTGCTCCACTATCCAAAAGAAATTGAATTAGTTCCAAATCTACTTCTTCGGCTTGAATTGCAATCATTAGAACAGATTCATCTTCAGCACTATCTTGATAGTTAACATTAGCATTATGCTCTACTAATACTTTTGTTGCTTCAAGATGTCCTTGATTGACTGCCCAACATAATGCTGTCCAACCTTCCTCGTCAGCAGTCTCGATATCTATCCCTTGAGATAATGCTAATTTGATTGCAACTGAATCATTATTATACGCTGCGTCCAAAAAATCTTCTTCTGATATTTTCATTTGTATTTTATAAATTAATTTGCTAAACAGTTATTTTACATTTTATTTGTAAAAGTATTTAAAAACTAATGCAATTTAAAAATTTTTAAATACAAAAACACTATTAAATTTTAGTTTTTTCTAACCTTAATGAAATAATAGATTTAATTTATTAAATATTTTTATAAAAATCGAAAATACAATCAATAATTATCATTACTCTATTTTTTGTTAACTAAGTTAATAGTTCAATGCCTTCATTATTAATTAATTTTTGAATATCAATATTATTAACTTTGGCATTAGTGTTTAATATTATTCTAAAAAAACCTATACCAATTAAATTGAAAGTAATTCTATCATCTCCATTAAATTTATAATTAAAAGAATTCCATTTGATATTTTCTGTAACATCAAATTCTGAAATACCAAAATTTAAAATTAAATCCCTTATCAATAATATGGTTTTAAGTTTTGAATGTTTTAAGTTCTAAAAATATTTTTTAACTGTAATTTTTTTTCAGAATTTTTACTTTATTTATTTAAGCGAAGACATTTTTCTACAACTAATATTAAAAGCAACTTTTCCACATTCTTATCTTAACACAAACTTAACATTTACTTTATTTTATCTTCATACTAAAAGTTGAATTTTGTAATATAAATAATAAACAAAAGAATTTTTAGTTATTGGAGTATCCTAAATGTTCTTTACTAATACAAATATAGTAAAATTAGCGATAATATTATCGTTTTTCTTCCTTTCTACAAATATTTTTCTAATCTCACAAACACCTGCAACAACTTTAGCACAAAATGATAAAGCTACTATAACAGGAAAAGTTTCTGATGCAGAAACTGGAGACGTATTAATTGGTGTTACAATTTATGTTGATGGCACTAAATTAGGTGGTAAAACCAAAGTTGACGGTTCTTATACCATCAAGAATGTTCCAGCAGGAACATATAAACTTACATATAATTATATTGGCTACCAAAAGAAAGCTATTGAAAATGTAGTTTTAGTAGCTGGTGAAACAAAAAAAGTAAATGTTTTATTGAGCGCAGACAAAGTATTATCTGAAGAAGTTGTAGTAGAAGCAGTTAGAACTAATGATAACGAAGCATCGGTATTATTACAACGTAAAAATGCGTCTTCAGTATCTGATGGTATAAGTAAAGAAGAAATGCAAAGACTACCAGATTCTGATGCTGGTCAATCATTAAAAAGAGTTTCTGGTATCACTTTAGTTGATAATAAATTTATTTATGTTAGAGGTGTTAGTGAAAGATATAGCAATACTACTTTAAACGGTGCATCTTTAACTTCTACAGAACCTGATAAAAAAGCATTTTCATTTGATATGTTCCCATCTGAATTTTTACAAAATGTAACAGTTAATAAATCTTTCACTCCTGACTTGCCCGGTAACTTCGCTGGTGGTTTGGTTCAATTAAATACAGTTGACTTCCCAGAAGGATTTTCAATCAAAACTTCAGTATCTAATTCAATTAATACAAATGTTAATTTTGTAGATAATGCAGTAGTAGGCTCACCAAGAAGTTCAACTGATTGGTTGGCAGAAGATGATGGAATGAGAGCCGCACCAAGTGATATTCCAATAGATAGAAAGGCATTTAATGAATTAAGAAGAGATGCAAATGACCCTTCTAATACTTTAGCTCAAGCAAGTTATGAAAATGTATCAAAAGGATTTAATTCAAACAATTGGGCAAAAGAAACAAGTACTCTTGGATTTTTAGGTAATAATTCATTTGGATTATCATACACAGATCTATTAGAAGTATTTGGAAATCAATTTGGTATTATTGGTTCAGTTAATTATGCAACAAGCAATAGCAGAAACAATTTAGATAGAAATACATATCAATCAAATTTAGATAGTGCAACATTTTTTAATGGATTTACTTCTACTCAAAGTGTAAGTTTGGGTGGAATGGTAAATATGGCTTATAGATTAGATAATAATAATACAATTAGTTTTAAAAATGTATATAATAGAAGTGCTGATGATGCATATTTAAATTTAGCTGGTAAGGATATTTTCTATCAACAACAAGATATTAGAAGTTATAGTTTTCAATATGTGCAAAAAGAAATGTATTCTGGCCAGTTAGGTGGTGAACACTTATTTTCATTAAGTGAAGATATTAAATCAACGTTAGATTGGAAAGCTGGTTATTCATTATCTACAAGACAGGAACCAGATTTTAGAAGATTAAAATTTGCAAGAAATTTATCAGATTTAGAATCAGACCCTAACTATCCTTTTTATGCAGATATTCAATCTACACAACAAGGAGATGGTGCAAGAGCTGGTAGATTTTATTCCGATTTGAATGATGAAGCATTTAATGCAAACTTTAATTATACAATTCCATTAGATAATACTTTTAAAATTAAAGTTGGTGCTTGGGTAGAGCAAAGAAAAAGAAATTTCGATGCAAGATCATTTACTATCGTTACTAACGAAACAGGATTAGATGCAGATGTAGATGCTGTTGCTCAAGATTGGCAAAATCCGCAAAATTTATTCAAAGAAGAAAACTTTAGATTAGTTGGTGGATACCAAATGAGTGAAGATTCAAGATTATCTGACTCATATACTGCCTCTGAAGATTTATACGCTGCTTATGCAATGACAGATTTTCCTTTTGAAGTATCTGGTGAAAATTTTAGATTTATTGGTGGTGTTAGGATTGAAGATAATACACAAAGATTAAATAGTTTTAATACAAACGATACTCCTTTGGAAGTAAATAGACCTATCACTGATATATTGCCATCAATTAATATGATGTGGAAAGTTAGTGATAAAACAAATGTTAGAGCTTCTGCAACTCAAACTTTAACAAGACCATCTATTAGAGAATTTGCTCCGTTTGCATTTTTTGATTATTTACAACAAGCTTTAGTTCAAGGTAATCCAAATATCAAAAGAGCATTAATTCAAAATTATGATTTAAGATATGAATTTTTCCCAAATATTGGTGAAGTAATTTCCTTTAGTTTATTCTACAAAAACTTTACAGATGCAATTGAAGAGACGATTTTCCCTGCACAAAGTGAATTGACAAGAAGTTTTGCAAATGCTCAAGGTAATGCAGTAAATTATGGTATTGAGTTAGAATTTAGAAAATCTCTAAATTTTATTTCAGAAGATTTATCAAGTTTTGCATTTAGTTCTAATTTTGCATTAATTACATCAGAAATCGAAGTACCACAAGGTGATAAAATTGATAAAAGACAAATGTGGGGTCAATCTCCTTATTCAGTGAATTTAGGTTTATTCTATACTAGCAAAGATTATGGAACTTCTGTAAATGTTGCTTATAATACTTATGGAAAAAGAATTATCCAAGTTGCTCAACAAGGTGTTTATGTAGCTAATGACCCACATGTATATGAATTGCCTAGAGATTTAGTAGATTTTTCTATAACTCAGCCATTATTTGATAATATTGAAATGAAATTTGCTGCAAGAGATATTCTAAACCAAAGATTAATTTGGGAACAAGCTGGAAGAGTCGTTGCTACTAATTTAAGAGGTTCAAACTATTCATTAGGTATTAGTTACAAAATAAAATAATAATTTTATAGATATTATAAAAGCAATTTTCGAATTGCTTTTATAATATTAATTTAATTTTAAAAGTAAAATAGATATATATAAAAACATATTTTTAATTA
>JBEICW010000110.1:0-8420 GCA_040383785.1 Ignavibacteria bacterium
ATATTCCTTGAATATATATATTTCAAATTCACTACTTGATTCTTTGAGATTATTAATTTTAGGGTTTATTTTATAATAATAATCTTCTGCATTATTATCGTTTGCTGAGTTCAAAATTCCTGCAAAACTCGAATATTTCATTCCTCGATTAAATTTTCCCATATCTGAGGTAGAAACTTCTGGTATTTTGCAAGAAGTAATAAAAAGATTTATACAAATCACAGTTATTATATATGTACTTTTATTTAAAATATTTATCATTAGTCTGCCATAAATAAAATATCTATTTATAAAATTTGTAAAATATAAACTAATCAATATTTTCATATTTTCATAAATAATTTTTAACTAATTCGTTAAACAACTTATATATTTGTTAAATTAATTATAAAATTTATTAAGAAGTTAATTATGAAGAGAAATCAACTACTTTCAATGGTTTTAGTTTGTGTGTTTTTGGTTAGTTCTAATTTATTTTCTACTATTATTCGAATGCCATACGTTCAGTCAGTTACTCATACTTCAGCTACTATTATGATTGAATCTACAGACACAAATAATATAACTGTAAACTATCATAAATCTGGTGAAAATGCTACAAAAACTGCTAAAACTTCATACTTTGTGGCAACTGAAAACACTCCAAAATCTTATGTTCATAGGATAGTTTTGGATAATCTAAAAAACTCTGAAAGATACTCATATAAAATTGATAATAAATCAAAAATTGATAGTAAAATCGCTGGAATTACTGATGAATATACATTTGTAACTGCAAACAAACCATCTGAAAGTTTTAAATTTGTAGTTATGGGAGATAGCCGCTCTGGACCTAAGATTTTTGATAAAATTACAGATAAAATGGCGTCTCACAAACCTAATTTTGCATTATATTTGGGAGATTTGGCTTATAAACAAGACTATAAATATTGGGAAGACGAATTCTTTATAGCAAATAATGAAAAATTTATTGCGAACGTGCCTTTTTATAACGCTGTTGGCAATCATGAAGGCTGGAACATCAATACTGAAGCATTTACTGACGCACCCAAATCTGCCTCTAACCACAAGGCATATTATAGCTTTGAATGGGGAGATATTCACTTTTTGATGTTAAGTACAGAACATTCAATTTCAACAAATTCAGCTCAATATAAATTTGCTTTAGAAGACCTCAAGAATTCTAAATCTAAATGGAATATTGTTGCATTTCACATTCCAGCTTATGGTGCTGGTGCTCATGGCGAAAACAAAAACATGATTGAATTTAGCAAAAATGTAATTGATAAAAACAATGTAACTATGGTTTTGACGGGTCATTCTCATTTTTACCAACATAATAAAGTAAATGATATTTCGCATTTTGTATTGGGCGGTGGCGGTTCGCCTCTATATCCTCCAGCAAGTAAAGACTATACTTTAAAATCTGAAAAAAAATACCATTATGCTCTATTTGATGTTAATTCTAATCAAATCAAAATGACAGTAATCGATAAAGATGGAAATAAACTTGATGAAATTTTATTTAAATAGTATATGTAAAGTAAATTTTTATTATATTGTATTATTAACATTTAAAATTATAAAATAACATTTGTCTTACATAGAATTTAAAATTTAATGATTTAGGATTTATTTTAAAAAATTAACTTAAGCTTATGAGTAGAAGTATATATTTCAAAAATGGTGAAACAAGAGAAGTAAAAACAATATATTGTTTGGGTAGGAATTTTGCAGAGCATACAAAGGAAATGAAAGCTGACCTAAATGATAAGCCTATTATTTTTATTAAACCAGCTACAGCTATACCAAATTCTGAAGAAATGAATAATGGAGTTGAACTTCCTAGTTATTCTAATAACGTCCACCATGAAGTTGAAATTGTAATTTCAATAAAGACCGATGGCTACAGAATTTCTATGAGTAATGCATTAGAATATGTAGATGGTATAGGAATTGGATTAGACTTAACTCTAAGAGATTTACAAGAAACTGCCAAATCCAAATCACACCCTTGGGCAATATCTAAAGGATTTAAAAATTCTGCTCCTTTATCTAATTTTGTGCATTTGAATAATGGAAAAATAGATGGAACTGATTTTGATACATCTAATTTGAATTTTAATTTAAAAGTGAATAACTTAATCCGACAAATCGGTAATACAAAAGAAATGATTTTAAATATACCTGAAATTGTTGAATATGTATCATCGGTTTTTGAATTGCAAAAAGGCGATTTGATATTCACCGGTACACCAAAAGGTGTTGACCAACTGGCATCTGGCGATAATGCATATTGTGAAATTGAAAATATCATAAATTTTTCTGTTAATTTTAGATAGTTACTTTATAACTTTTAGATAGTTACTTTATAACATTTCAAGACATAATTACAAGACAAAAGTTTAATTAATGCAATTTAATAATTTAAAACTCAAAAATGGAATTACAAATTTTACACTTATATCTCCATGGATTTTGACTTTTGTAGTTTTTTGGTTATATCCATTATTATATTCATTATACCTTAGTTTTACAGAATATAATACTCTCAATAGAGAACTTACATTTATAGGTTTAGAGAATTATATACGCTTATTCGAAGATGAGGTATTTGGTTTAGCACTCAAAAACACTTTGATTTTTTCAATTGGTACAGTTCCTTTTATTACAATTTTTTCTATATTATTAGCTATTTTAGTTAATAGCAAACTCACAAGGTTTAAAGAGTTTTTTAGGGCTTCATTTTTTCTACCCTCAGTAACTTCTCTTGTAGTTTTGTCCTTGATATTTTCTAATTTATATACTCAAAATGGTTATATTAGCTATCTATTAAATTTAGTTGGTGTTCCTACTCCCCAAAATGGCTTTTTGCTCGAACCTGGTTCTGCACTTTTTTCAATTATGGCGATGGATATATGGATATCTATAGGTTATTATATGGTGATTTTCCTTGCTGGATTGCAAACAATTAATAATGAATATTATGAATATGCAGAAATTATGGGTGTTAGTAAATTTCAACAATTTTTTAGAATTACTCTTCCACTACTCAAATCCACAATAGCTTTTGTTGTGATTATCAATACTATCAAATCCTTCCAAATTTTTATTGAAATATATATTATGACAAAAGGTGGTCCATTAAATTCAACAACCACTTTGGTATTTATGATATTTAATAATGCTTTTGATAGAGTAAATACAATGGGCTATGCATCTGCTCTTGCTTACAGTTTGTTTGTTATCATAATATTCATTTCAATTATCCAACACTTCTTACTCAAAGAAAAAAAGTAGGTATTTTAACAATATATTCAAAATACGTTTAATTTATTAAATTTATTTTGTTAAATTGCATTTATAATAACAACATTTATATTTTTAAAAGCTTATATTAAAAGCTTCTAATTTATATTAATTCATTTTATATTTTAAACTTAATATTGTTATAAAGTTAAATTTTTCTATATATGAATATTTTATCTCTTAAATAATCTACGTTATTATGACTCATAGTAAATTAATGAAAAATAAAATTTTGGTCTATCATCTAATAAAAGAAAACGAAAGTGTTTTTGACTTTTTAGAAAATTACTCGTTTGAAGGGCTTTTGGTACTTAATAATAAATTTGATTTATTTTGGCTAAATCCAAAATTAAGTTACAATTTAGGAGTAAAAGCAGCAAATCAAAAAATAAATCTTAATGACATTTTAGATAATAATTCTATAAATAGGGTTAAAGATTTAGTAAAAAAATCAAACGAATTAAATACAGGTTATTATTCTGATTTAAATCAGAATAATAATCATTTTGAACCTAATAATTTAACAATCAAACATTCAAATGGTTCATTGATAAATTACGAAGTATATTTTGCTCAAATAAAATATAATAAATTAAGTTTTTATATATTTGGTTTTAAAGCTAAATTGAACACATCTGAGAGTGAAAGTAATATAAAATACTCAAATTTTGCAAAAATTGAAGATTATTTAAATCTTAAGAACTTAATTTTCCATACTTATCAGTTTTTATTTGTAATTAATCACGAATTTAAAATAATAGATTATTGGACCAAAAATGAAGAATTGTTATTTAGAGAACGAAGTGAGTTTTTAGGTGTAAATTTCTTCGAATTAGGATTTAGTAAAGAGTTAATTAAAAATTTCACAATACTTTTTAATGAACTTAATTACTCTAATACGCCACAAACGATAGAATATTCATTATTAAAAAATAACCATATAGTTAATTATATTGCTCATATCAGTTGTTTTATAAAGACAGAAAACACAAAAGAATATTTAGTCTTAGTTAAGGATGTAACCGAGGAAAAGCAAAATAAAATACATATTGAAGAAAATAATGCAAAATTTTTATCATTATTTGAAAGCTCAAATGATGCGATTTTAATATCAGAAGCAGAAACAGGAATTTTAGTTGATGCCAATATTGCAGCTGAAAAGCTATTTAATGGACCTAAAGAAGAATTAATTGGAATGCACCTGTCGAAAATCCATCCACCTGAGGATTTAGAATACGTTGTTAGTAAATTTATCGAGTACACTAAAACTAAAGATTTTAAACTTTTAGAAACAAAGCTTTTATGTTTAGATGGTAAAATTAAATATGTAGAGAATCATCAAGTTTAACTTTTGAAAATAATGGTAAAAAATATCTTGCTGCTTATTTTAGAGATATTACAGAAAGAAAAAAAAATGAAAACGAAATACTAAAAGTCAATCAACGCTTTTATGAATTAGCTAAGCAAAACAATACTATAGCTTGGGAAGTAGATAAAAATGGTTTATATACTTATATGAGCGATATTATAGAAAATGTTACTGATTATAAAGTTAGTGATATCGTTGGTAAATTATACTTTTATGATTTGATGCCTGAAAATGAGAGAGAAAAAATAAAAAAAATAGCTTTTGATATTTTTGAAAAGAAAGGTACATTTAATGGATTAATAAATAAAATTCAAAAACAAAATGGGGAATTTATTTGGGTAGAAACTCACGCCTACCCAATATTAGATGATAATGGTGACTTAATTGGCTACAGAGGTAATGATATTGATATTAATGATAAAAAAAATAATGAAGACAAAATTGCAATTATAAATAAAAATAATAAAGAAATACTAAATGCTATTGAATCTAGTTCAATAGTATCCATCACTGATTCAAAGGGTATAATTTTAAAAACAAATCAATTGTTTTGCGATATTTCAAAGTATTCATCTGAAGAATTAATTGGACAACATCATAATATAATAAATTCTGGATTTCATTCAAGAGGATTTTGGGTAGATTTATGGAAAACAATCAAATCTGGCAAAGTTTGGAAAGGAGAAATCAAAAATAAAGCTAAAGATGGCTCTGAATATTGGGTTTTTACTGTGATTACACCAATAAAAGATATTGATGGAAAAATAATTAATTATTTCTCAATTAGAAACGATATAACTCAAAAAAAACAAATCGAACTTGAATTAATTAAGCGTGATAAAATCTTCAAAGACCTTAATGAACATATCTCTGGGGCAATTTGGCAATTAGTATCAACGCCAAACCAAAAGTTGTATTTTCAATATTTGAGTTATCATTTTAGTGAAATTTTTGAAGTTGATGAAGATTTATTAAAATTAGATGCAAATATAGCATTTAGCAGAATTAATAGTTTGTATTATGATGATTTTATTGAATCTTTAAATAATTCAAAAATTAATCTAACAAATTGGAACTTTAGTTTTAAAATAGAATTACCTAAAAAAGGAGAAAGATGGCTAAATATTAATGCTACTCCCAAAAAACAGCCTGACCAAAGTATAGTATGGAATGGTTATATAAATGATATTACTGAAGATAAACTATTAGAATTAGAAATTGAAAGAATGGCTTATGTTGCACAAAATGCAAATGATATTATAATTATTACAGATGCCGATGGATATATAGAATGGGTAAATAATGCTTATGAAAAATTAACGGGTTATACTTTAGCTGAAGCAATTGGCAAAAAGCCAGGGATTCTGGTACAGGGACCGGAAACTGATAAAAATACAATAAATATAATTCGTGAAGCTATTAATACAAAAGTTCCGATAAATACAAGAATACTTAATTACAACAAAAACAAAGAAAAATTTTGGATAGATTTGTCCATAAGCCCAGTATTTGATTCTAAAAGTGATGTACAATATTATGTTGCAATTGAAAAAGATATCACAGAAATAGTTGATTATGAAGTAAGGCTATTAGATATAAACAAAAATCTCGAAAAATTAGTTGAAGAAAGAACAGCAGAATTAAGACTAGCTAACCAAAACTTAGTAAATTTAAATACTGAAAAAGATAGATTTGTGGGACTTGCTTCTCATGACCTTAAAAATCCATTAGCTTCAATTTTACTTACAGTTGATTTAATGCAATTAAAACTTAACAAGAATAATCCAGAAATTCTTGGTGATTATACTAAATACCTTACTAACATAACTGAAACTTCTAATCGTATGAATAATATTATTATGGAGTTTTTAAATATTAATAAATTGCAATCTGGAAATTTCCAATTACAAAAAGAGTTTATTTTATTAGAAGAAGTATGCCATAATGTTTTAGGTGTATTAGATGAAAGAGCAAAAAGTAAAAACATCGAATTAGTTGTAGAATTTGAATGCTATAATTATTTCTTTTTAGATAGAAATTCTATTGTACAAATTTCAGACAATTTAATTTCTAATGCAATAAAATTTTCATATCCGCAAAGTAAGGTTTATATAAGATGTAATTATTTAGACAATAAATTGTATCTTGAAATAGAAGATAACGGACAAGGTATGAGCGATGATGATTTGAATAATCTATATAATTCGTTCAAAAAATTATCTTCAAAACCAACTGCTGGAGAAAGCTCTACTGGTCTTGGTTTATCTATTGTAAAATATCTTGTTGACTTATGTGGAGGCCAAATATTATGCACAAGTATGAAAGGTAAAGGTACTAAATTTACTGTAATTTTGCCTACAGAGGTTAAAAATACTTTATAGATATAATTTGTTTTTATTTAGTTAATATTTTATTTTAAATACGGTATTAATACAATAAATTTGTAGTTCTTACTTCAAAGAAATTTAAAATAATTATTGAATTAGATAATTTAAAAAATAAATATTATGGTAAATATTACAAAATACATATTAGGGCTGATTGTAGTTTTTGGTTTTTTGGGAATCAACTCCTGTGATGTAGTAGATGGTAATTACGAAAAAATTGTTGAAATTGATACTAATACCACTAAAGAACGACCACAAAATATTCTAATTACAGAATATACTGGTCATAAATGTGGAAACTGCCCACCTGCAGCGGAGGAAGGCAAAAGACTTCAAAAACTTTATCCAAAAGGTAGAGTAATCTTTATGGCAATTCATGCTGGTTCATTTGCCACATTAGATGCAACATTTACAAATGATTTGAGAGCACCAGAAGGTTTTTCAATTATGAACTCTTTTGGCATCACATTACAGCCTACAGGTGATATTAATAGACTTTTAAATAGCAGTGGTCAAAGATCATTTGCTTACTCTGAATGGTCGAGTATAATTACTGCAAATATTGATAAAGATGCTACAAATATTATTACTTTTGAAAATGCTGAGTACATTACAGATACTAGAAAAATCAACGCAAAACTTAACATAGAATATTTTGAAAATGTTACGACCGAAGATCATATCGCAGTTTATATTGTCGAAGATAGTATAGTTTCACCACAATATGATTATAGACTTTTACCTCCTTTATCTTCTAAAGTTGATGACTATGTTCATTATGGAGTTATGAGAGGGACTATGAATGGTGCTTGGGGGGACTTAATATCCGTAACTACTCCTAAAAAAGGGGAAAAATTTGATTTTAATGTAAGTTTTACAATCCCAGAAAAAAATAAACATTGGAGACCTAACCATCTTAGATTAATCGCAATGGTACATGATAATAATAATACAAAGGTAATTAGCCAAGTAAAAGATACAGAATTAGAAATAAAATAATCAAAAATTAATATATACATTACTATTGATATACACTAATTACTAAAAAAAACTATGACAGAAAATAACGATTGGGTTCAAGTATATTCAACAAATACCGAAATTGATGCAGAGTTAATCAAACAAAATCTCGAAAATAATGATATTCCAGCGAATATTTTATCACAAGTAGATTCTACTCGCCAATTTACTGTTGGTTTTTTGGCTATAGTTAAAATCTTTGTAGAAAAAAATAACTACGACAAAGCCAAAGAAATTATCGATGCTATAAATAATGGCGAATTTGAGATTAATTGAAATTTTATAGAACTCATATAGAAATTTTATAGAAATTATATAATTGATTAAAATTGTTA
>JBEICW010000111.1:0-8352 GCA_040383785.1 Ignavibacteria bacterium
GCACAAATACTTTTGAATATTCAAGGTTTATTGAATCAGTTGCAACAGGAACAAACCTAAATATTACACGAAGAACAGGAGTAGTAAATGGAATTACATTTTCAAATTATGATAATTCATTAAGAATTTTAAGTGGAGTTAATAATTATGTTGGTGGTAGTGATTTAGAAAACACTTTAACATTAATGAGTTTGTCAAAACAACAAACTACTTACAATGTAATTGGTATTGCATCCGAAACAGTTTTAAATATAAACCAATTAGATACTGATTTTAATTATGGAACAGGAACTAATGGAGATAATACTTTTACAAGTGTTCTTTTAGATGATAATTCAATTTATTACGGAGGTACTTTTACTGAATGGAATGGTACACCTTGTAATCGTATAGTTAGAGTTTTAAGTGATGGTTCTTATGATTCATCCTTTATTCAAGGAACAGGATTTAATGATATTGTTTTTGTTATAAAAAAACAAGTAGATAATAAAATTATTGTTGGTGGAGAATTTACAAGTTATAATGGAAATTCTTGTAATAAAATATGCAGATTAAATTCAGATGGTTCATTTGATTCAACTTTTAATATTGGAACAGGATTTGATTTAAGAGTTGAAAATTTACTTATATTACCAAGTGGTAAAATTATATGTGTAGGAGAATTTACAGACTTTAATTCTAATTCAACTAATTGTATTGTAAGATTAAATTCAGATGGTTCATTTGATTCTACATTTAATGTAGGAACAGGGTTTGTTTATGGTTTAGGTGTAAGTGTTATTGGAATATCGTTACAATCTGATGGGAAAATAATTTGTGGTGGTCTTTTTACAGATTATAATGGAAATCCTTGTAATAATATTTGTAGATTAAATTCAGATGGTTCATTTGATTCAACATTTAATACAGGTACAGGTTTTAATAATGAAGTTTTAACGATATACACAAAAGTTGATGATAAAATTTTAGTTGGTGGTACTTTTACTGATTTTGATGGAAATGTAATTACTCGTTACGTTCAATTAAATTCAGATGGTTCATTTGATTCAAATTTTAATTTAATTACAACTGTATCAAATAATGTGAATGTTTTTGATGTTGATTCAAATGGATTAATATATGTAGGATATGGAGGTAACTCTTTCGGTGGAGCATCTGACAATGGGTTAGCAATTTTATTTCCATCGGGAATAGTTAATTCATTTATTGATTACTCAACAATTTTACCATTTGAAAAATACACAATAAATTTAACTTCTGATGATAAAATGTATTTATCGGGAGATAGTAATAATGCAAGATATTTTAACACATATACTTATGATTTTTTAAGTGCTAATCAAAAACAAAACATTAGTTCTTTTAATTATTTTGTTAATTTTTATTTCAATAATAACAACAAAGTTATAGTTGGTGGACAATTTAGTAGTTATGATAATTACATTAGTAATGGATTAATACAATTAAATTCAGATGGTTCTATTGATAGTAATTTTAATATAGGAACAGGTTTTGTAGGTTCAGTTTATAATTGTAAAAAACAATCTGATGAAAAATTAATTCTTATTGGAGATTTTACAAGTTATGATGGAAATGCTTCAAGTTGTATTTGTAGGTTAAATTCGGATGGTTCATTTGATTCTACTTTTAATATTGGAACAGGTTTAAACACTTCTGCATTTACATTAGATATTCAATCAGATGATAAAATTATTGTTGGTGGGGATTTTACTGATTTTAATGGAAATAGTTGTAATCGTGTTTGTAGGTTAAATTCGGATGGTTCATTTGATTCTACATTTAACATAGGAACAGGATTTGATTCAACAGTTAGAAAACTACAAATATATAATGATAAAATATATATTGGAGGTGCTTTTTCAGATTATAATTCAAATTTATGTAGCAATATTTGTAGGTTAAATTTAGATGGTTCATTTGATTCTACTTTTGATGTTGGAACAGGATTTAACAATCTTGTTTTTTCAATTCAAGTAATAGATGATAAGGTTTATGTAGTTGGAAGTATGACTTCTTTTAATAGCATAAACATTAGAAGAATATGTAGATTAAATTTAGATGGGTCATACGATAATACATTTTCCACAAATAACATAGGTGGAAATGGATTTAACTCTACGGTTGAAACAATTCTTGTTTCAAATAATAAAGTATATGTCGGTGGAAATTTCACTACTTATATGGGAAGTGTTTCAAGTGTTAGATTTATATGTCTTGATACTAATGGTAATGTTTTACAAAATTTCCCTGTTGGTTTTAGTTCGATAGTAACTACTATTTCTGAAATAAATAACAATATTTATGTTGGGGGAGAGTTTGGTTCGTTTAATGGTGTATCAGCAGAATATTCAGTTCAATTAAATAATAATTCTAATATAATAAACGAAGTATATGAAATAGACACTATTTCAAATATATTTTGGAACGAAACGCAAACAAATCCTATTTCATATTATACATATCAAAGTAATTATCAATTTGATAATCTATTTAGTAATTACTTAAATTCTTATTTGTATGTTAGTTTTATAAATAGTAATTTAATACAAGTTTTAGATGTTAACAATAATTATTCATTAGTAACAACTATAACTTTACCTACAAGTGGAAATGTAGTAGATTTTGCATTAAATCCCGAAAATAGTAGTCTTGCAATAGCAACTTCTACATATTCATATAATAATGCTTTAAATTATTACACACCTAATTTTGGTTTAACGACAAACGGAGGTTTAGTTGTGTTAAACTCTCAAACAAACACTATAAATCAAGTTTTAAATACATTTAACAACGCAGGTGTTACATTTTTAACTTATAGTCCAACAACAGGTAATTTTGTTTATGGAGGAGTTTTATATTCAAATAGTAATTCTACATTTATTTCTTATGTAAGTCCATCAAGTAGTTTTACAATAGAGGGAGGTTCAGTAGATTACAATTTCTTCTGTCAAGGTTTAAATAATGACCCGAAAAAGATTGAAAATATTGAACTAATTATGCCACAAGAATATTTAGCAAATCCTGTTAATGTTCAATACAAAGATGCGAGTGGTATTTCTAATCTAAATCCATTCTTACCAAACATAGAAATTGATGCTTTTCAAAAATCTACAAATAGAGCCGTTGTTAAGTTTGGAGATGAGTATATTATGAATATAAATACTCAAATTGTTGATTTCGTTCTACCTCCATTAAGTACCACTATACTTGTTATAACATATACTGAATTACTTAAATCTGATATGCTTGATGTTGTTATTTATGAAGAAGAACGTAAAGCAAAATACACTATAAATCAATCTTTGGATGGTAAAATAACTGCTAAAAAGTATTGGGGTAATAAAAAGATGCCAAAAGAACTTTCTTTGAACTCTGATTGGCTCAAAGAGATGCGTGAACGCTTCCAAAAAGTTGAAGTGATAGAATATGACCAACCGAAGTTAGCAGGTGGTACAATTCAAACAAGAGAGGTGTATCAAGACTTATTTGGTTTCAGTAAACAAGTAAAAGCAAAAAAAATTGGGATTACAAAAGCACCTAAATTTAAAAAAGGTGTTAAAGTTAAATTGGCTACAAAGAAAAAACCAATTAAACCTGTTGCAGAAGATGTACAAGTTGAGGAAGTATTCCAAGATATTTTAAGAGTTAATGCACACGAAATTCCTTTGGAAAAAATTACTCCAATGGAAATGCCGATTGATAAACAACCAATCAAGCCAAAACCTGTTGAGATGACTATGGAGCAAGTGTTTCAAGAAATGTTAAGTGTAAATGCTCACGAGATTAAATTGAATAGAATTAAAGTACCTAAAATTAAAGGTGTAAAACCTATTCAAGTTCAATTAGAAGATTTATCTCCTATGGATGTTTTTAATCGTTCTTTTGAGGATTATGGTAGTGGTTATTTAGTTGGTGTTAAAAACCCTTGTGTAGAAGAAGAAAAGAAAGATAAATTTGATTATGGTGTTTACTATATAAAACCTAATGATAAAAGATATACTGCTTTTAGACATTCGGGAGATTTTCCTATTAAAATTGAATTAACTACTGATTGGTTTAATGATTTAAAGCGTAAATTTGATGATATTCAAGTTATAGCAATCGTTAAGAAAAGAAGATAATGCAAGAACCTAAAACAGTTCAGTTTAATTTAAGGAATAATTCGCTAAACCAAGTGGATGTTACTTTGTTCGATGTGAATACATTGTCTGTTGGTTTAGGTTCGGGCATTAGTTTAAGTGGAAGTTCAGTTGATTATGATTTTTTTGTTCAAACATTAAATAATGACCCTAAATTAATTTATAATTTTCTAATAAAAATGCCACAAAGGTTTTTGATTAATCCTTTGAATGTAGTTTATACTGATGCTAATGGAGAATCAACAACAACTCCTTATCTACCTAATACAGATATTGATGTTTATCAAAAATCTCCAAATAGAGGGTCGGTTGTATTTAGTGATGGTTTAATATTAAATGTAAATACACAAATCATAATTACATTACCTCCTATTTTCGAGGTAATTCTACTTATTGATTACTCTGAATTTATTAAAAGCGATATGCTTGATGCAGTCGTTTATAACGATAAAGGGAAAGCAAAATATTTAATAAATCAATCAATCGTTGATGGGAAAATATCTGCTAAAAAATATTGGGGTGGTAAAGATATGCCGAAAGAAATCCAATTAAGTAAAAGTTGGGTTAAAGATTTGGATAGCCAATTTAGTAAAGTTGAAATAATTGAATATGATAAACCTAAATTAGCAGGAGGTAATTTCCAAATGAGAAGTGTTTACCAAGATTTATTTGGCTTTAAACAAGTTCTTAAATCAAAAAAAGATTTGATATGAAAAACGAAAGATTAAAATTGTTTTATTTAATAATGCTATGCGTTTCGTTAATTGTTTTTTGTTTTTCTTTATTTATTCTTCTTGAAATAAAACAAGAGGAAGTTTATAAAATGAAGTATAATAAATTAATAGAATCAATTAAGAGAAAGCCTATTACTAAATAAATCATTAATATAAAAATAAATAGTATTTTTGCACTAAACGAAACAAAAAAAATGGAAAATAATAAAAAAGTTTTAATAGGTCTATCTGTACTTGCTATTGCAGGTGTTGGTTTTTATTTTTGGAAAAAGAATAAAGATAAAGACAATGCTTTAAAAAGCATACAACAAAAATTGAATGTAAACCCAAGCACTCAACCTATCGCTCCTGCTCAACCTGTTGTAAATACAGAGGTAAAATCATCTTTTGATGGAGAGTTTTCTGCTTACAAATGTTCTTGTACAGGGAAACAAATAGATAGAAATTCTGATTCAGAAGTAGTTGAAAACTTTAAGAAATCCTGTCTTAAAAACGGAGGGATGTTAATTGATATTAAATCAAAATAAAATAAATAATCAATAATTAATAAACAAATAAAAAATAGAAATTATGGCAAACGAATACTTTACATTAATGAACAAAGCACGAAAAGAGGGTGCAGAATCATTTACTTACAAAGGTAAAACCTATGTAGCAACAAAGACTAAAACAGGAATGATTGTTTACAAGCAAAAATAATATGTCTTACAAAATAACGGAATATACTAAATTACAAGCAAAAAGACTTGGTGTTCAAGTTAAAGCAAGTTCCGTTAAAGGCAAGAAGATTGATATTTTTAAAAACGGCAAAAAAATAGGAACGGCAGGTGCATTAGGTTATAATGATTTTCCTACATATCTCGAATTAGAGAAAAGAGGTAAATATCCAAAAGGATATGCTGATAAAAGGAGAAAGCAATATAAAATTAGGCACGAAAAAGACCGACATAAATACGGAACGAATGGTTATTGGGCAGACCAATTACTATGGTAATATAAATTTTTATGAATAAAAAAACACTCATAATAGGAGGTTCAGTTTTAGGGTTAATTGCAATCGGATATTTTGTTTTTAGAAAGAAAAAAACTGCAACAAATGATGTAGGTACATCTTCTGATGTGATTGTTGAGGATGAACCATCTTCGGACACTCCATCTAAAAAAAATAGCACTCCTGTAAAACAAAACACTCCTGTAAAACAAAATACACCTACTAACAATGCAGATGCTAAAAAGATACAGAGTTTAAAAGCATACATAGATAATTATGCTTTGCCTAAAAAGTTTTCTACTTATAATGACTTAAAAAAACAAGTTTTAAATAGTAGAGATAGTTCACTTGATTTTTTACAAAAATGGGCAGATGCAATTAAGTTAAGAATTTCAAGTAAAGGTAAAAATGGAACAATGTTTTCTTACAGAAGAAAAGATAGTCAAATTACACTTTTGTATAATTCATATTATGGCACAGATGAATTTAATGCAAAAAACTTAAACAAAAGAGTTTTTGCAACAGAAGATACTTATGCTTTTGATAAACCCGAAAAAAGTGGCTATTTAACAAGAATTACAATTAAAAAAGGAAAAGAAATTGGTGTTGTTAAAGGTGTATATTTTGATATTGATGATATTAGAACTTATCTTTATATTCCCGACACAAAAGTAAATTTATCATTAACAGACCAAATAGATTTAACAAATAGATACAAATGGGTTTATTATGGAAATAATGTTACTTTTAAATAAAAAAATATGAATAATACAATAAAAACAATCGGAACTATTGCTTTAGTAGGAGGTAGTGCTTATTTAATATATAGGGTATTAAAAAAATATGTTGTCAAAGATTCTGATGATGAAAAATCTGTTGAATTAGATATTCAAGATGCTTCATTACAATCAGCACCTATAACTGAATATATGAAAGATGGTAAAATTGATTTTGCCGAATATGTAAATGCACAAAAAAATAAAAAAATAGGCGATAAAATTTTACAATCATATACAAAAGAAGAGGTTGCTAAAATTGAAAAAAATAAAGGTGTAAAAATTAAAAATGGAGTTACATACAAAGATTATTTTATTAGAGCATCTAATGATAAAAAAGGTCGTTTAGTTGTAGGTAAGAAAAATGGTCGTAAGAGTGTTTATAAAATTTTTGGCACTATGTATTTACCGTTTAAAGTTAAATCTATTTACGATGGAGGTTTCGCTATTGCAGATGTTGATTTTAATGAAGTTATTAAAGATTCAGATGTAAAAGCACCTATTAAATTAATTGATAACACAGGTAAAACATTTTTTGTTTCACAAGTAGAATTAGATAATTTATTAAAAAGACTTGAAAGTAATAGTAAAAAATTCAAGTTTATTACAGATAAGGCTGATTTTGTCTTAACAAGGGTTTAATTTTAAAATTAAAAATATGGATTCAAAAAAAATTAAAATTATTGGTATTAGTGCAGGTGTCTTACTTGCAGGTTTTTTGCTTTATAGATATTTCTCTAAAAAGAAAAAAAGTAAAAGTGTAAATAATATTTTAAAAGATGCGTTTGAGAATTTATCTTTTGAATTTAATTCTTATAAAATAACTTCTGATTCTTATCCCTTTTTGGATGAATTAGCATCAGTTCTTATAGCAGAACCATCTTGGAAATTAGAGTTGTCGGGGCATACCGATAATAAAGGTAGTGAAGCAACGAATTTGAAAATGTCAAATGGAAGAGTTGAAGAAGTTAAAAAATATTTAGTTTCAAAAGGTGTTTCTGCTGATAGAATTACAACATTTGGTTATGGAGAATCTAAACCTATCGCATCTAACGATACAGAAGAGGGTAGAGCAAAAAATAGAAGAGTTGAAATGAAAATTTTAAAGTCTGATGGAACTGCTTTAGATGTTGAAGATAAAGAATCAGTAGTTGATATAGAAAAAAAGGAAATCGTTTCAAATTTATCATACCCTAAAAAAGTTGATTCAAAAAAAACAGTTGATAATTCAAAAAAATCGGTTGTTGATTCAAAAAAATCAGTTGATAATTCAAAGAAAGTTAGTACACCAAAAGCAAATCCAAATAGGGCGAAAGCAATAAAAGTAAATGGAGTTTTGATTTATGTTTCAAATGATAATAAAGGACACTTGATTTTTGAAGAGGGTTCTAAAATTAGACACTATAAAGTAACTGCTCGAATTAGTATATTAGGTAAAACAATTTGGTCGGGTAATGTTTCTGTTGAAAAAATATACAAATATAAATATGGTAAAATCCTTATTATTGATAATACAAAGAAAGAATTTGATGGAGAAGATACAGATTTAATACCATTAGTTAATCAGTTTAAAAAAGGAGAAAAACAATTACAAGCATCTATTGGTAAAGCAGACTTAAATCTAAAACAAGTAGCATAATGTATTCAGCAGGAACTATTAAATTAACTTGGATTGATGAAAAAGATAAAAA
>JBEICW010000112.1:0-8269 GCA_040383785.1 Ignavibacteria bacterium
ACCTGCCTTATAAACCCAAAAAGAGAACTCGTGCTACAATTGCTAAAGAAAAAGGACTTGAACCATTAGCATTAAAGATCTCTGAAATTAATAGCGAAGATTTGCCGTTTGAGAGTTTAGAAAGTCTTGCTAAAGAGTTTATTAATGAAGAACTTGGCGTTAAAGATGTAAAAGAAGCATTGGCTGGTGCATCTGATATAATTGCTGAAACAATTTCGGAAAATGCAACTTATCGTGAAATTGTTCGTAAGATGTTATATAATACTGGCATTTTCACTGCTAAAATCAAAAGTGATTTTCCAGAGGGAACTACTAAATTTGAAAATTACAGAGATTTCCAAACTAATGTGGCAAATATAACACCTCATACTATGCTGGCACTTCGTAGAGGCGAAACTGAAAAGATTTTGACATTAGATCTAAAATTTGAAGAGGAAGATGTTTATTCATATTTGCGTGGCAAAATTTTAGTTAATGATGCAAAAGAAATAGTTGAATTTTTATCTAAAACAATCAAAGATAGTTTTGATAGATTGATGAAAACATCTTTAATTGCAGAAATTAGATTAATGAAAAAGCAAGATGCTGATATTGAGTCTGTTAAAGTATTTTCAGATAACTTGCGCCAAGTGTTGCTTGCTTCACCAGCAGGTATGAAAGTAACTATAGGCGTTGACCCTGGGTTTAGAACAGGCTGTAAAGTAGTTGTATTAGATAAAACAGGTCAGTTTTTGGAATATAAATCTATATTTCCATTTATGTCGGCTAATCAAGTAGCAGATGCTAAAAAGATTTTATTAGATTTTATCAAAAGATACGGTGCTGAATTAATTGCTATTGGAAATGGAACTGCCTCAAGAGAAACTGATGATTTTGTAAGTAAAGTTATTGCAGAATTGGATAAAAAACCAGTAAAAATCATTGTAAATGAATCTGGAGCATCAATTTATTCTGCTAGTAAGGTTGCACAAGAGGAATTTCCTGAGTTAGATTTGACTGTTAGAGGTGCTATTAGTATTGCAAGAAGACTTCAAGACCCATTAGCAGAATTAGTTAAAATTGATGCGAAATCTATTGGAGTTGGTCAATACCAACATGATGTAGAGCAAAAATTATTAAAGAAAAAACTTGATGATACAGTAGAAAGTTGCGTGAATTTCGTTGGTGTGGATTTGAATACTGCATCTAAAGAATTGTTAACTTATGTTTCGGGCATAAATGATAGAATTGCTGGAAATATAATTGAATTTAGAAATAAAAAAGGTGAGTTTAAATCACGTGCAGAATTATTAAAAGTTCCGTCTTTTGGAGCGAAAGCATTTGAAAATGCAGCCGGGTTTTTGCGAATTAGAAATGGGAAAAATCTATTAGATAATACTGCAGTTCACCCAGAAAGTTATGGCGTAGTGAGTAGAATATTGGAAGAAGAAGGCATTAGTTTAGAAACTTTGAATAATAATCTTGATAAACTTAAAAATATCAATTTAAAGAAATATATAACTGATACTATCGGCGAACCAACTTTAAAAGATATTATTGGTGAATTAGAAAAGCCGGGACGCGACCCAAGGGCAGAGTTTAGTTACGCAAGTTTTGATGATAAAATCAAAGAAATGAGCGATTTATCTGTTGGAATGATTTTGGAAGGAGTTGTAACTAATATTACTAATTTTGGTGCATTTGTAGATATTGGAGTTCACCAAGATGGATTAATTCATATTTCTGAAATTTCTCATACTTTTATCACTGAGCCGACAAAACTTCTAAAAGTTGGGCAAATTGTAAAAGTTAAAGTATTAGAAGTGAATATTCCATTAAAAAGAATTGGACTTTCTATCAAACAATTGACAGAAAAGCCACCTCAAGGTAAAGGGAATTACAATAATAATTCTAACAACAGAAATAATTCTAATGCTGAAAACAACAAAACTTTCAATTTAGGCGATTTGAAATCTCGCTTTGGGAAATGATTTTCAGTCTTTTTGTAATAAAATGACCTTTTTTCAGTCTTTTTATATATAGACTGCAAATTTGAAATTTGTTTTTTCTTTTATTGAATAAATCTAAATTTTATGATAAAATCACAAAACTCTAAAAAAAATATAAAATATTTTATTTCACATAATATTACAATTTGTGTAATAAGTGTATTTTTATTTTTTATAATAATAAATAAATTATTCGCTCAAATTGATGGTATTTATCTTGAAGCTAATAAATCATTTTTATCAAATAATTTTGAAAAAGCTGAAGGGCTTTTTACGCAAATTATTAAATCTAAACCAGATTATAAAGATGTGTATTACAAAAGAGGTATGTGTTATCTAATGACAAATCAATTAGATTTGGCTGAAGAAGATTTCACTAGAGCGATTGATTACAACTCAAAGAATGCAGATGCTTTTAATGCTCGTGGTTTAGTATTTGAAAATATGGGCGACACTCAGAAAGCTTTAGAAGATTATTCTAAAGCAATTAAGATTAATAATAAATTTGCTGAAGCTTATATAAATCGTGGTAATATGTATAATCGTTTATCTGATTTTGAAAAATCGATTGGTGATTTGAATACCGCAATTAGTTTGGATAATACAAACCCAGCGGCATATTACCGTAGGGGTAAAGTCCAATATTCAATGAAATGGTTTGACAAAGCGATTCTTGATTTTAATACTGCTATAGCTAAAGGGCTAAAAAATAGTGAAATTTATTATGACAGAGGAAATGTATATTTTCGTAAAAAAGACCACAAAAACGCCATTAAAGATTATACAGAAGCACTTAAAATAAATTCAAAAAATTTAGAAGCTTTGAATAATAGAGCTATGGCTTATGAAAGTTCTGGGGATAAAGTCAAAGCACAGGAAGATAGAGACCAAATTGCGAAAATTACTGGAGTTAAATTTGTTCCTAAAGATAAACTAAAATATCGCACTTATACAACAAATAGAGGTGATATTTCAATTACATTACCAGAGGGGTGGTACGCTTTTGAAAGTGGTGATAAAGATGAATGGAGATTTAATATTTCAATGAAAAATGATAGAAATATGAACCCAGGAGTGCCGAATGTAATTATGGCATTAAATAAAAATATGAAAAAAAGATATAATGTCTATGCTGCTCAAGAAATTTTAGGCTTTTGGCAAGGTAGTATTGAAAAAAATTCTGTAGACTACGAACAGTATGATGTTCTTACCAAAAAATCATATACACAAAATGGTAAATCTGCACAGTTGAATGAAACTATGATTCAAATTACACCTAATTCTAATTTGTTATTTAGTTATGAAATGGGAATAGTTGATACTGATAAGTTCTTTTATGCTTACCTTCAATGCCCAAATAGACAAATGGAATATATGCAAGATGTATTTTTGAAAGCAATAAAATCTATAAATGTAAAATTTTAAAAAAAATAAATTAAAAAAAAATAAATTAAAAAAAATATAGATTTTTAAATTCGTTAATGTTATAATTGAAATTGTTAAAATAAAAAAAAGTAAAATAGTATGTTTAATTCGTCACTGACAAAGCTAACAATAAAAAATGTTGAATATTACGCTTATCACGGCGTAAAAGAAGAAGAAAGAAAATTAGGCGGTAAATATCAAGTTGATTTGGATATGTATTATGATGCAAAAGCTGCAGTGATTAATGATGATGTGAACTATGCAATTAACTACGAAGAAGCTTTATTTTGTGTATCAGGTATATTAACTGAAGAGAATTATGCTTTAGTAGAAACTATTGCTTCTGAGATTTTGAGTGCATTGATGGATAAATTTGATTTTTTGATGAAAGCCACTGTTAGAGTTAGAAAATTAACTGTTCCGATGAGAAGAGCTGTTGATTATATAGAATGTGAACAGTCTGTAGAAAGAGAAAATGCAGAAAAAATAAAATAGGTCGATAAAGATACATATTTTATTTATTATATATTATTTATTGATATTTTGGTAAAATTTGAAAAACATAAATCAAATATTACTTTCTATTGGCACTAATTTTGGAAATAGAGAAGAAAATATAGAAAGTGCCTTAGAGCATCTAATTTCTGGTGGTGTTATTGAATCGGCTGTAATATCATCTTTATATGAAACTGAACCATTTGGTATCACAGAACAGGCTTGGTTTTTAAATATTGCTGTCTTATGCACTACCGAATTAGAACCTTTAGAATTATTACAAATTTGCAAAAGTATAGAATATAGTATAGGTCGTACACAAAGAAAAAGATGGCACGAAAGAGAAATCGATATTGATATCATTTTTTTTAATGATTTAGTTATGAATGATAAAATCCTAACTATTCCACACTTAAGATTAGAAAAGAGAAAATTTGTATTGATACCTTCTATAGAAATTGCACCTAATTATATTCATCCAATTTCAAAATTAACTTTAAAACAAATTTTAGCAGATTGCAACGATAGTTCTACTGTTAGAATATATGGTTAGAATATATGGTTAGAATATATGGTTAGAATATATGGTTAAAGTTTCAATATTTAGAAAAATATTATTTTATTTCTATAAAATGATTCTAAGGTAATTATACCAATATTTAATAATTACTTGAAATTTTATCTTTCTATAATTATTTTTTAAAATAATTTTTCAATATAGTTGTTTATACTTTATTATTAATGTAATTTTTAATAAAATGTCTTAAAATCTTAGTTTTAAATCCGAGAATAATTCATTTATTAATAATAACATAAACTTAGTTACCAATCATCATAAGAAAATTTGACTTAATAAATGAGAATTACTAAACAATATACAAATAGAGAAAGCCAATCATTAGATAAATACTTGCAAGAAATTGGACGTGTTGAGTTGCTTCATGCAGATGATGAAATTGATCTTGCGAAAGCAATTCGTAAAGGTGGTTTCGAAGGAATGAGAGCACTTGAGCGTTTAGTTAAAGCAAATCTTAGATTTGTGGTCTCTGTGGCTAAACAATACCAAAATCAAGGTTTATCTTTGGGGGATTTAATTAATGAAGGCAACCTTGGATTAATAAAAGCAGCAAAAAGATTTGATGAAACTCGTGGTTTCAAATTTATCTCTTATGCAGTTTGGTGGATTAGACAGTCAATTTTGCAAGCATTAGCCGAGCAATCACGTATTGTTAGATTACCTCTAAATAGAGTTGGCGCATTAAATAAAATTGGGAAAAAATTCTCAGAATTAGAGCAGGAATTTGAACGAGAACCTACTGCAGCCGAACTTGCTGAGCAATTAGGAATGTCTGTATCGGAAATTTCTGAAACTATAAAAATCTCAGGAAGACACTTGTCGGTAGATGCTCCATTTGTACAAGGCGAAGATAATAGACTATTAGACGTTTTACCAAATGAACAACAACCACCACCAGATTCTGAATTAATTAGAGAATCTTTAAGAATTGAAGTGCAACAAGTACTTTCAACTTTATCAATTAGAGAATCTGAAGTTATTAAATTATACTTTGGATTGGAAGGTACTACTCTAACTCTTGAAGAAATTGGTGAGAAATTCAATCTTACACGTGAAAGAGTTAGACAAATCAAAGAAAAAGCAATCAGAAGATTAAGACATGCTTCACGTTCTAAAGCTTTAAGAGCATTCTTAGGTTAATTGATTTAATATTTATGAAAATTAATGAAAATTATATTAATTAAGGAAATTTTAGGAACTACAATGTAGTTCCTTTTTTTAATTAAAATAAAATATTTTAAGTTTAAAAAATAAGTAAGATGACTAAAATAGAAATACCAGTTTTTAATAAAACAAACAGAAATAATCCAGAATTAACCACTACCGCTGGTCGCAGACCAGAATGGTTAAAAGTAAAAGCTCCAGGTGGCGATAGTTATGCTAAAATCAAAACAATGATGCGTTCCAAATCTTTGCATACAGTTTGTGAAGAGGCACATTGTCCAAATATTGGTGAATGTTGGGGAAGTGGAACTGCTACTTTTATGATTTTGGGTGATACATGTACAAGAGCTTGTAGCTTTTGTGCTGTGAAAACAGGACGTCCAGGGGCTTTGAATACTCAAGAGCCGTATGATGTTGCTAATTCAGTAAAAGAAATGGGTCTGAAACACGCTGTTATAACTTCCGTAAATAGAGACGAATTAAAAGACCAAGGCTCAGTAATTTGGGCTCAGACAATTACTGAAGTAAAAAAAACTAACCCAGATACTACAATTGAAGTATTAATTCCAGACTTTAAAGGCGACAAAGAGTGCCTTAAAAGAATATGTGATGCAAAACCAAATGTAGTAAGTCATAATATAGAGACTGTACCAAGACTATACAAAAGAGTAAGACCACAAGCCAGATACCAACGTTCGTTAGATGTACTTACTTATCTAAAAGAACAAGGAATGAGAACAAAAACTGGAATTATGGTAGGAATAGGCGAAACTGACGATGAAGTTTATGCACTAATGCAAGATATCTTTGATGCAGGAGTTAATGTATTCACAATTGGGCAGTATTTGCAACCATCTGTTGGACACTCACCTGTAGTTAAGTTTGTAACTCCAGAACAGTTTGCTGAATACAAAAGAGTAGGTGAAGCAATAGGTATAGAGCACGTAGAATCAGGTCCATTGGTTCGTTCATCATACCACGCCGAAAGACACGTTTAAGATACAATATTATCAAAAATAATAAAAAAGACTACTTATGGAAATAGGTAGTTTTTTTTTATTTTTAAAATCAATCTATTCATCAAAAGTAATTATTAATTTTGATAGAAAAAACTAACTTTCCTTAATAATTAATATATATTAATTATACATGTGAATTGTGTAACAATTAATAAGTACAGTGTAATATTATCATTTATTAATATGTTATTTTTGTACCAGATAATTAAAAGCACTCAAAGTAAATAATTCTACCTAACAAAATAGACCTAATCTAAATCTGCATTATAACTTTCATTACTTTACTTTTCTAAAAGATTTAAAATTAAAATTAGAGTTAATATTTTTATTAATGGCTTTGCTTTACTTTCAAAGCGAAAGTAGGTTTGACTATTTTATTAACTTAAAAAGGATTCATTATGAGGAATATAATTCCACAAACGGCAAATACCTTCTTTAGGTTTGCAAATTCACTTGGAGGATTGTTGATATTAGGTTTTATGAACCTTTCCGTATCATACTCAATTCCTATTCTTGACCTAAAATCGACAAGTAATTTCATTATTTTAGCCGGTTCAACAGTAACAGGATTGTCTCCCTTCAATATCAAGGGTGATGTGGGATTAAGTCCTGCTGCTGGTAGTAATATTACTGGATTTGACGGTTCGAATGTTGATGGTACATTATACGTTGTAGATGCATCTGGACCTGCAGGTTCAGTAATTAATTCAGTTTTGCTTCAAACAGCAAAAAGTGACTTAACAACAGCATATAATGATGCGGCAGGTAGAACACCCGTGCCAACAGGTACATTTCTAAATCCAGGTTCTGGTAACCTAGGTGGATTAAATTTAGTTCCAGGACTTTACAAATTCACTTCTGATTGTCAAATAACAGGGTCAGACTTAACACTCACCGGAAATGCTACAGATGTTTGGATATTCCAAATAGCAACATCTTTAAACTTAGGAAGTGGAATTAAAATTACACTTTCTGGTGGTGCTCAGGCTTCGAATATATTTTGGCAAGTTGGGTCGTCAGCTACTTTAGGTACATACTCTACTTTTCAAGGTAGTATATTAGCAGACCAATCTATTTCATTAAGTACTGCAGCATCTATGGACGGAAGAGCTTTGGCTTTTACTGCTGCTGTAACTATGCAATCGGGTGTTGTAACTAAACGTTCTGACCCTAAATTCCCAATTTTTTCGAGTTCAAAATATACTTTGTCATTTGGAAATGTTGGTAATGGAACAACTAAAAAAGACTCAATTATAGTTACAAACACTGGTAAGGCAGATTTGATAATAAGTAATGTTTTAGCAAGTAATACTTTATTTACAATTACTCCAACTACACTTACAATCAAACCAGACTCTTCAGTTAAATATTTCATTACTTTTGCACCACTTACTGATGGCTCAAAAAATGGTAATTTCATATTTACACATAATGCAGAAAAACCAAAAGATACAATTATTGTTTCTGGGAGTGGAGTTTCCCCGATTTTTACAGCAACACCAACGAATTTGAATTTTGGAAATGTAAGAACTGGGACTTCTAAAATGGATTCAATTTCAGTAAAAAAAACTGGAACGTCGGATTTGATAATTACTTCAGTG
>JBEICW010000113.1:0-8217 GCA_040383785.1 Ignavibacteria bacterium
GAATATCATTGGAGATAATAATATTAATTTATCAAATCTAAATTTAGAAAATTCTAATATAATTCTTGGTGGAAATACTAATTTAGATTTGAATGTTAAAAACAAACTTAAAATATATATTTATGGAAATAGTATAGTTAATATATTAAAATATCCGAAATTATTGGAATCTGATATAACAGGAAATGGTTTTATTCGTAAATAATAAGTTGGAATGTACAAATCAAAAAAACTTACAAATGAATAATTTTCAAGAAAAATATAAAGAAGTGATCAACAACATCGCTCAAAGTATAAATTTAACAGAATTTGATTATGATTTACCAAAAGAGATAATCGCACAATTTCCTTTAGAGAATCGGAGCGACAGTAAATTAATCAAAGTTGAAAAAAGCTCCAGACAAATCACTCATCATAATTTCTATAATTTACCTGAATTATTAAATGATAATTCCCTATTAATTGTTAACAATTCAAAAGTAATTCAAGCAAGAATATTGCTGAATAAACCAAGTGGTGGAAAAATTGAATTTCTGCTATTAGATTCAGTCTATCCAAGTTTAGACCCCCAAATTACACTTAAAGAAACTGACAAATTGATTTGGAAAGTAATTATTGGTGGAAAAAGAGCAAAGGTAGGATTGACTATAATAACTCTTTTTAATGATACTCAAATCAATTTTAAACTCTTAGAAAAAGAAGGTAATGAAGGATTATTAGAAATTAATCTATTAGATAAAAATGGAAATAAGAACTCAATTCCATTTGGCGAAATATTAGAACAATTAGGAAAAATTCCATTGCCTCCTTATATGGATAGAGAAAACATCGAAAACGATAAAGAAAGTTACCAAACAGTTTATGCTAAATATGACGGCTCGGTAGCAGCTCCTACTGCAGGATTGCACTTTACTGAAGATATAATGCAAAAACTTAAAGATGATAAAAATATTGACATTAATTCAATTACACTTCATGTTGGTGCAGGAACATTTAGTCCAATCAAAGATGAAAATATAGAAAATCATCTTATGCACACAGAAAAAATAACTGTTTCATTAGAACTAATTAAACAATTAAAATCAAAAATAATTGAAAATAAAAACATTATTGCTGTTGGTACTACTTCCACTCGTACTATTGAGAGTTTGTATTGGCTTGGTTGTAAAATTCTTTTAGGTAAAACTCCAAATCTGAATAATTTTGATGAAGTAATAATTAATCAATGGGATGCATATTTAATTAGTGAAGAATTAAAGAATATTGGCAAATCAATCAATACTTTAGAAGCATTAGAGTCAATCATTAATTATATTGAGTCAAAAAGATTAAAACATATCAATTGTGCTACTCAATTATTGATTTTGCCTTCTTATGAATATAAAATTATAAATGTATTGGTTACAAATTTCCATGCACCTAAGAGTACCTTGATTTTATTAGTTTCAGCATATTTGGGTATAGAATTATGGCGTGAATATTATAATCAAGCATTAAAAAATGATTATAGGTTTTTAAGTTATGGCGATTCGTCAATTTTATTTTTAAATAAGTAAACCTAACATTTTTATCGTTTAGAATGAAACAGTTAAAATAGTAAATTAAATAAAGAATATGATAAACAATTTTGTGCTTGAATCTACATATAAACCTGCTGGTGATCAACCTAAAGCTATTGCTGAATTATTAGAGGGACTTGATAGAGGCGACAAATTCCAAACACTGCTTGGAGTTACTGGCTCTGGAAAAACATTTACGATATCTAATATAATACAACAGACTCAAAGACCAGCACTTATTATTTCGCCAAATAAAACATTAGCTGCTCAATTGTATGGAGAATTTAAGACATTTTTTCCTGAGAATGCAGTTGAATATTTTATATCATATTATGATTATTATCAGCCAGAAGCTTATATTCCTAAAAGTGACTCGTATATCGAAAAAGACTTTTCAATCAATGATGAAATTGATAGACTTAGACTAAGAGCTACTTCTGCTCTTGTTGAGGATAGACGTGATGTAATTATCATTGCATCAGTGAGCTGCATTTATTCTATCGGACAAAAAGAAGATTTTAAAGGAATGTTATTGCCTCTTAGAGTTGGTATGAAGACAGGTCGAAAAGAATTAATGAAAAAATTACTTGATTTACATTATACACGTGATGATGTAGAATTTAAAAGAGGTTCTTTTAGGGTACGTGGTGATGTAATTGATTTGATTTTAGCTTCAGAATACAAAGAAGGTATTCGTATCGAAATGTTTGGTGATGAAATAGAGTCAATTGCATATATAGATGTAGAAACTGGCGGAATTAATGCAAAAGTTACTGCTACTACAATATATCCTGCTAAACTATATGTTACAACAGAAAATCAACTTGTAACTGCAATGGTAAAAATCAAAGATGAAATGATTGAACGAACTACTTCACTCAGAGAAATGGGAAAATATGTAGAAGCTGAGCGATTAGAAAAAAGAACACTATACGATTTAGAAATGATGAAAGAAGTTGGATATTGCTCAGGTATAGAAAACTATTCAATGCACATGAGTGGAAGAAACTTTGGCGATAGACCTCAATGTATATTTGATTATTTCCCCAAAGATTATTTATTGATAATAGATGAGAGCCATATTACTTTACCTCAACTTAGAGCAATGTATAATGGCGATAGAGTGCGTAAATCCACTCTCATTGAACATGGATTTAGATTACCATCTGCTATTGAAAATAGACCTTTGAAATTTGAAGAAGTAGAAGGATTAATGGAGCAGGTAGTATTTGTTAGTGCCACCCCTGGTGATTATGAATTAGAAAAATGTGAAGGAGTAGTTGTTGAGCAAATTATACGCCCTACTGGACTTTTAGACCCATTGGTATCTGTTCGTCCAATCAAAACACAAATTGATGATTTATTGTACGAAATTAGACTACGTATCGAGAAAAAAGAACGTATATTAATCACAACATTAACCAAAAGAATGGCAGAAGATTTGACCGATTACCTAACTAATCTAAATATCAAAACTGCTTACATTCATTCAGATGTAGATTCATTAGAACGAATTGAAATAATACGTAATTTCAGATTAGGTGTTTTTGATGTTTTAGTTGGAGTGAATTTACTTCGTGAAGGTTTGGATATGCCTGAAGTATCATTAGTTGCCGTACTTGATGCAGATAAGGAAGGATTTTTACGTAGTGAGCGTTCATTACTTCAAATCGCAGGAAGGACAGCCCGAAATGTTAATGGATTAGTAATACTTTATGCAGATAGAATTACCAAATCTATGAAACACTTAATGGACGAAACTAATCGTAGAAGAGAAATTCAAATTGCATATAATACAGAACATAATATTGACCCAGTTACAGTTTATAAAACTATTGAAGAAATACTTAGTTCCACATCTATTGCAGACGTTTCGGCTCGAAATACGGAGCGTAAAGACAGAATTATAATGCAACATCACAAAATGAAAGTAAATGAGCCGGTTTATCATTATATGTCAATCGAACAGAAAAAAATGCTAATGGACCAGATGTTTGATGAGATGAAAATTGCAGCAAAAGACCTTGATTTTGACCGTGCAACCGAACTTAGAGACGAAATAGCAAATATTAAAGCAACTTTAGAAGCAGTAGAAAAGGTTTAAAAATCTGTTTATAATAAATTTTTAAAAAACATTTGGCAAGAATTTTAGCTGTTTTTTTTTCTTATTTTATTGCTTCTACTCTTCTTACTTCTGGAGCATAATGCAAAATATATCTTTCTATTCCCGCTCTTAATGTCATTATTGCCATTGGGCAATTTACGCAGTTGCCCAAAAATCGCAAAACTGCAACTTTGTTCTCTATTTCATATCTAATAAATTCAATATCACCCTTGTCTTCAATTAGAAAAGGGCGAACTTCGTTCAAAGCTAAATGAATTTTTTGTATTATATCTGTAGTTTTTGAGTTTTCTAAGTATATATTTTCTACTTTTATATCGTCTTGACTTTGTTGCATTGTTAAATCAAATATTTTGTAAAAAATTCAATTAGATACTAATTTCCAAATCTGTGTTATTTTCATTTGCATAATTAACTACTCTATTTTTTGCCATTACTTTTCGTGCAATTTCCATAATTATTTGAGATTGTGGATGATCAATCTCACGCTCAATAATAGGCATACCAGTATCGTTATATTGTCTCATAGTCATATCCAAAGGTATTTCACCAAGGAAATCAACTCCGAACTCTTTTGATATTTTTTCGCCTCCACCTTGACCGAAGATATAATATTTTTTATCCAAAGCATCTGGTGGAGTAAAATAACTCATATTTTCGACCACACCCAAAATATCAACTTTAACTTTTTCAAACATTGATATACTTCTTCTAACATCAGCAAGTGAAATTTCTTGTGGTGTTGTAACTACTACTGCACCCGTTAGAGGTATTTTTTGTACCAAGGTTAATTGTATATCACCTGTTCCGGGTGGCAAATCAAATATTAAATAATCTAAATATCCCCAATCAATTTGCTCAAATAACATAGAAAAATATCCCGCTAACATTGGACCTCTAACAATAGCAGCTTGGTCTTGTGCCATTATAAATCCCATAGATGCTATATCAATCCCAAACTTTTTAGTTGGTCTTGCTTTAACCGAACCATCAGAAGATTGCATAGCTTCTAATTTTGCATTAGCTAAACCAAACATAGTTGGCTGACTTGGTCCATAAACGTCCCCGTCTAAAATACCAACTTTTGCACCTAATTTACTTAAAGCTAATGCTAAATTTGCAGCAACTGAAGACTTCCCTACTCCACCTTTACCTGAAGCAACTGCTATGATATTTTTTACATTTGGTAATACATTTCTTTTGCTTATATCAACTATATTTTCTTTGACTAATATCTCAAAAACAGCAGTAGAAGATAATTTTCTTAATTCAGATATACATTGCTCATTAATTGATTTTGCAATTTGGTATATTGGTTGGGTCAATCTTAGAGTAATTATTACCTTTTCGTCTGTGAATTGCACAAACTCAATTGCATTTAATTCGTCTAAGGTCATATTTAATTCTAAATCTTTTACATTTGATATTGCTTTTCTTACGTCTATTTCTTTGAAGTTGTACATTTAATTTATTTTAATTGGGTTTAATTATTTTTTTAATTTTAAATATCAATAAACACTAATAACGAAAAAAATACACTTATGTTTTATAATAGAATTGAAAATGTCGATGATAACCAAACAATAAATGAATTTCAAAAATTCAAGGTATTGATTATTGATGATGACGAGAATAATTTATTCTTTTTGAAAAAATGTATTTTGAAATTTACTAAAAATATAATTCTTGCAGAAGATGGTGTGGTAGGATATCAATGCTTTTTAGAAAATAAACCAGATTTGATAATTACAGACATTTCTATGCCCAATATGAACGGTATAGAAATGAGCTCTAAAATTAGACTGGTTGACAAAGAAACTCCAATAATTATCCAAACTGCAATTAATGAAAATGAAGTTATATTTGAAGCAATTAATATTGGTGTTAGTAATTATCTTCTTAAACCTCATAAAATCGATAAAGTAAATAAAATCATTTCAGGAGTTTTTGAGCAAATTTATTTCAAAAAGAATTTTCAAAAGCAGCAAGATTTTATAAATACACTTTCTCTAGCACTAAAATACAGTTCATCCTTAGTTGTAATTTCTGATTTGCGAGGTAGTTTGGTATTTGCAAATGATAAATTCTATGATTTTACTGGTTATGACAAATCAAACACTAGAGTATTGGAAATAGATAATTTATTTGATAGTAAAATTAGTATTATTGGTTTAATTTTAGATTGCTTGAGCCAAAATATAAATAAAACTGAACTAACTCTCAAACTTAATAATGGCAATTTGAGTTGGACTTCTGCTACATTTAATAAAATTACAGATGCAAGTAATAATACAAATTTAGTAATTGTACTTGATGATATTACTGCACTTAAGATTAGTCAGCAAAATTTAATGCAATCAAATTATATTTTAGAAGAAAAAGTAATTGAAAGAACTGCTGAATTAATAAAAGCAAAAGATATTGCCGAAGAAGCCAACAAATCTAAAGATTTATTTTTAGCAAAGGTTAGTCATGAGCTTAGAACACCACTAAATGGTATTATTGGTATAAGTGATATAATGTTAGGCAAAGAGCAAAGTACAATTAATATAAAATATCTTAATATAATCAAAAAATCGGGAGAAAACTTACTTAGTTTAATCAATGATATAATTGATTTTAGTAGATTAGAATCACAAAAATTTGAATTATATAAAGAAGAATTTAATTTAATTGAAATTATAAATAATGTGGCAGACAATATTAGCACATTATCCAAGGCTAAAGGCATTGACTTTAATTTATTTATAGATGAAAGTGTTCCATATTTGATAATTAGCGACAAAAAACGAATTAGTCAGATTTTATACAACTTACTTTCTAATGCTCTTAAATTCACTGATAAGGGTAAAATAGAGCTTTCGATAAATTTCAAATCCCATACAAATAAAAGTTTTCTAAATTTTAAAATTAAGGATACTGGGATTGGAATTGACCTTAGCCATAAATCTAAAATATTTGAATCTTTTTCTCAAATTGAGAACACTTATACACGAAAATATTCTGGTAGTGGATTAGGGTTATCAATTACAAAAGAACTTTTAGACTTGTTTGGTGGTTCTATTGATTTAGATAGTCAATTAGGAGTTGGAACTCAATTTAATATTGATCTACCTATAGACTTGCCACATTTTAACCCTAAAATGATAGATATTAATTCAAGTTTAATTGATTTATCAAAAGAAAAGAGTGGGTCCTTTAATATAAAAGATATAAATATTATAACAAACAAAAATATTTTAGTAATTGAAGATAGTGAAATAAATCAAGAATATTACACTGAGTTATTACTTAGCAGAAATGCAAATGTTTTTTCAGCTTATTCTTATTCAGAAGCATTAGAATTAATTAATATTGATTATGACTTGATTTTATTAGATTGTCACCTAAAAGATATAGATATTAAAGATTTATTTGATAAATTTATCACTGATTATTATGCTAGATTACAAGAAGTATATAAATATGATAAAGAATTTTGGATAAATCATAACTCATATTTCTTTGAAAAAGTGATTATACTAACAGCTGATGTAACAATAGAAACACAGGAATATTTAAGAAAAAAACATTATTTTAATTTTTTGTACAAACCATTTAGCATTGAAGAATTTTATTCTAAAATAACACAAAATTTAAAAAAAAGAAAAACTACTAAAAAGACAGAAAATAAAATATTAGATAATTCGCAAGGTGAAATAAATGAAAAAACTGAAAATAAATATAGTTTAAACGAAAATGAGTTTATTGGATTGGAGAATTTTTTTATAAAATTAAATAAAAATGCTAAATTATTTGAAAAAATTAAAAATCACTTTAATAATAATATCAAAGTAGATCTGGAAAAACTAAAATTATATCACAAAAATAATGATAATAAAAACTTAAATTATTTGGCACATAAATTAAAATCTGAAATTTCAAATTTTGATTTTGATAAAATAACTGATATTTTACGTGAAATTGAATTAAGTGCAAAAGTAGAAAAAGAAATAAATTATGAACTTTTTGAAGAATTAGAATATTATATTAATATTTTGATAGAGAAATTTATTAAATTTGAAATAAATTAAAACTAACAACTAAAAATTAAATTTAAAAATACAAAATGAATTTTTTAATAATCGAAGATGATGCTATAACTGCAATGGATTTGGAAGAAATGTTAAGCGAATTTGGAACTTGTGATGTTGTAGAAAATGGTCTGCTTGGACTAGAAAAGTTAGAAAGCAAATTTAAAGAAAATTTAACTTATAGTGTAATATTTTTGGATATTATGCTTCCTGAACGCTCTGGACAGGACATTTTATTGGATATTCGAAATTTAGATGAAAAATATAACAAAAGTGGAATGGAAAGTACGAAAGTGATTATGTCCACTGCCTTAGATGATTATGATAATATCAAAAAAGCCTTCAATAATTTATGTGAAGGATATATAATTAAGCCATTTGATAAAGAAAAAATCACTAAAGCTTTGATAGATTTAGATGTTTTATATTCAGATGATGAAGATTAATATTGTTATATTTAATA
>JBEICW010000114.1:0-8204 GCA_040383785.1 Ignavibacteria bacterium
TTAAGCCCATTTACACAAATACAAATCTTCAGGATTTATTAAGTATTCATTATTTGGCAAAATTCTAAATGTTATCCCTTGTTTACCTGCTCTATTTGATTTTACTTTTGCTTGGTAATGGTAAGTATCACCATCGTTGCTAATTGGGTTCAACTCAATATATTCTAATAAATGCGGATTTCCATCACTATCCAAATATCCGTTCACCGCTTGCACCGAAACGTCAGTTGGAATTAGATTAGACAACTTAACTTTAACATTAAATTCAATTTCGTCACCAACTTTTAGATATTCTAAATTTGTAGTATGAATATCCAAAAATACGACATTATTCCAATTAGAAATTACCTTATCTTTCCATGCTTTAAAGTCTGTAATTGCATTATAATTAGAAGATAGTTTGTTGTATTCTGTTATTGCATTGATATAATATTTTTCTGTATAATCTTTTACCATTCTATTAGTAGAAAATTTACCAGCAATTGTTTTTATACTTTGTTTCATGTATGAAACCCAATTTTCAGGCACTCTATTATGATTTCTATCATAGAACATTTTAACTATATTATTTTCTAAAATATCATACATATATTTAGATTCACTTTCTGCAAGACTTTCGTAATCTTCCGATTCTTCGCCATCGCCAATTGAAAATCCGTTATTTCCATCGTAAGACTCATCCCACCATCCGTCTAACACACTGAAGTTAAGCGTACCATTTAGCCCAGCTTTCATTCCACTTGTTCCAGATGCCTCAAGAGGTCTAATTGGGTTATTTAACCATACATCGCATCCCTTTACCAGCATACGTGCTATTACCATATCATAATTTTCTATAAAGACGATATGTTTGTCTAAACCATTTTCTCTAATTTTTGTAATAATATTTTGAATACTTTGTTTGCCCTCTGTATCTTTTGGATGTGCTTTACCTGATATTATAATTTGAACAGGATTTTCTGGATTCATTACTATTCTTTTTAATCTTTCAATATCCTTAAATAGCAAAGTTGCACGTTTGTAAGTAGCAAATCTTCTTGCAAATCCGATTGTAAGTGCATCAGGATTTAAAAAGGTATTTATGTTTAAAATTTGTTCAGGTTGCAAATAATTTTTTTGAATTTTTGCTAAGTAATTTCTAATGAAAAATACTAATTTAGCTCTTCTTCTTTGTTTTTCTCTCCATAACTCTTCGTTAGGAATGTTTAATATTTCTTGCCATGTTCCATCATTATCAATATATTCTCTCCATTCTGGGCTTAGATATTTATCAAATAATTCAGAGAATTCTCTTGAAAGCCAAGTTAGAGTATGAATACCATTAGTAACGCTTCCAATAGGCACATTTTCGATTGGGAATTCACTCCATAAATTAGCCCACATTTTTTGTGAAACTACTCCGTGCAATTTACTTACACCATTTCTATAATTAGTAAGTCTCAAGCCCAAAATTGTCATCGAAAAATGTTCATTCGCATCAATATTACCAATCATACCCAATTTTAGTAAATCATCAAACGAAATACCCAAATTATGCACATAATTAGAAAAGTACTTTTGAACCAAATCTTTTTTAAATACTTCATTTCCAGCAGGTACAGGTGTATGAGTAGTGAATACCGAACCAGCTTTAGTTAGGTTTACAGCCGTCCAAAAGTCAATGCTATATTGATGCATCAATAATCGCGTTCTTTCAAGCAAAGCAAAAGCAGCGTGCCCTTCGTTGATATGATAAGCCGATGGCGTGATATTAAGTGAATCTAAAACTCTAACACCCCCAATTCCAAGTACCATTTCTTGTAAAATTCTGGTTTCTCTATCCCCTCCGTAAAGTTGGTCAGTAAGTTTTTTGATAGTTGCACTTTTATTCAATTCAATATTAGAATCTAATAAAAATAGTCTTACTCTACCAGCATTTAGTTCCCAAACTTGGTTATAAATATTACCCTCTGGTGTTTCAACAGTTATAATCAAAGGAGTATCGTTAGTTTTTACCAAATTTAACGGCATTGAGTAAAAATCATTATAAGAATATAATTCGGTTTGCCAGCCACTTTGATTGATTTTTTGTTGAAAGTAACCTTGTTGGTAAAGTAAACCAATTGCAACCAAAGGAAGTCCCAAATCACTCGCACTTTTTAGATGGTCACCCGACAAAATCCCCAGACCACCAGAATAATTAGGGAAACTTTCGTGAATACCGTATTCTGTACTAAAGTAAACGATACTATCTTTTACTTCAGGAAATTTCTTTTGAAAATACAAATTGGTAGTTAGATAATTTTGTAATCTACTATAAACAGAATTTACAAATGACACATACTGAGGGTCATTAGATAATTCAACTAATCTATATGTATCTACTTCATTTAAAAGTAATATTGGATTATGGTGAACTTTATTCCATAAATTTCCGTCAATTTTAATAAATAAATCTTTACAATCTCTATCCCAACTCCACCAATAGTTATAAGCTATTTCTCTTAAATTACTTAAATTTTCTGGTATTTTTGCTGAAACTATATAGGTGTATTTAATTTTCATGTGATTTTCGTAATAAATTTATATTCTTTAAAAAAATAATTACCAAAGTTAAGCAAATTTTGGGAATTTTTATCTATTTAAAATTATATTAATAAAAAATTACATTTTTCTCCAAAAGTGTAACTTTTTGAATTTTAATTTGTCATTTACTGTAATAGATGCAAATTATTAAAATTAATTTTTATATTTGTACAAGTAATTGAGTAAATCAAAATAAACTTTTTAAGCAGATTTATGAATTTTAAAAAACTTACTAAAAAAGAGAAAATACAACTACAAAACGAAAATAAAGTAATAGAAAAAGATAATGAAGATGATTATTTGAAAAATGGGGGTATTCTCGTTGGACTAATATGTTTTATTCCTTTGTTTTTTATGTCAATGTACGCTATTAATTTAGATAAATCTGATAGTTTTTATTTAAAGGCACAGGGGACTCTATTTATGTTCGGTTTTGTAGCAGTATTTTATAATATTGTTTTTAGTATTTTTAGTTTTAATATGTTAAAAGAATATTCTGTTATACTTAAATCTATGGTATCAGGTAAATTAGACTTTAGAGATAGATATAATCAACTTGTTTTGGCAAATATTTCTAATTTAACTATTGCTATTATAGTTTTAACTTTTATAGTAGATTGGTCATTGTGGGGTGGTTTCAAAGTTCAAATTACAACAACATTATCCATCTTTTTTATATTTACAATTATCGAAGTAATTAAAGCAATTATAAAATCAAAATCTAAAAAGTAAATTTACAAAATTAATACTCTGAATGGTTTGTATTAAAACAATACACAAAAAAAACGAGATTGTCTCTTGCGAAACAATCCCTGTTGATTTTTCTAATACTATCAATAATCAAATAGATAATTTTTTAGATTATTTTTTAGAATCTGTTGTGCAGCAAGATTTGCCATCTTTTTTCTCTGTAGAGCAAGATTTAGTATCTTTGCTTTCAGTTGAACAAGATTTTGCATCTTTTTTGTCAGTTGAGCAAGAAGCACCAGCTTTCATTTCTTTTGCATCTGCAGCTACTACATTAGCTGTGAAACCTAAGTCAGCAATGTTTTTTACGATTGCGTCTTTAGAAACTTTATCTGAGTTGTAAGATAATTTTACAGTTTTTGCTTCTAAATTAATTTCAGACTTTTCGATACCATTCATTGTTTTTAATGAATTTTCGATTTTAGTTTTGCAAGAACCGCAGTGCATATTTGTTGCAATTTCTAAACTTTCAGTTTTAGCGAATGATTGGCTACCAAAAGCAAATACTAATGCTAATGCAAGTACTAAAGTTTTTAAACTTTTCATGAGAATACCTCTTGTAATATATTTAATAAATTGATTAATTGTAAAAGAAATTTAGTTTTTAATTTATAAATCATATAAACTAATAAAATAGTTTTCAACATTAAAAACGCATAACATTTGAAATTATTTTATTAATTGATTATTAATTGAAAAATATTTTATTTCAGTTTAAGTGTTTCAATTATATAATTATTAGTGTAATTAATATAATAATCCTGACTAATTTCTGAATTATTTCTATTATACTCTATATTATTTTTGAAATCATGCTTAATTAATACGTCTGGCTCTACTGGTTTTGAAGTAATATTGATATTTTTCCCATTATATACATTCAACGTTGGTAACGAAAGTAAATAATTGCAAGGTAATCTCCAAGTCGCAATTTCCGAATTTCCACCAGCAGTTTTACTACCAATTAATGTACCTAATTTATTATCTTTAACCGTTTGGGCAATTAATTCCGAATATCCAATAGTATATTCGTCAGTAATAAAATATAATTTAGCATCTAATTGCTCTTTTAATGACTTAATAGATTGTGCATAAAGGATTTTGTTTTTGATTTCTATATCAGCATCTTTGGGAGTAGTGTAAATAGGCAATTCCATAGTATAAGATGGTATTTCCTTATCAGTAAAAAATCCCAAAAAATACTCACTCATAATAGACAAACCACGTAAATCAAAAATCATAGCTTTTAATTCTTTGAAGTCGTTTAGGTAATATTTGAACATTTCGTCAGATGTGCGTGTCATATCACAATAAACTATACCTTTGCTTAATTCAAAAAGCGCCTCTGGTCTCTCTTGATTGATTTTATTAATTGGAAATGCTTTAGGAACTTGGATTAATATTGAATTACCCTCGAAATCACTAAATTCTAAATTATCTATTTCCACACTATCTGATGAGCGCAAATCTGCTAATAGTCTGGTATATAAAAATTCCTCGTTATTATTAGGTATATATTTTTTTTCTCTATCAATAATACTCTTTATATTTTCGCCATTTATAGAGTTTAGCTTGTATCCTACTTTTAATTTATTTAACAAACTTTCATAATTATCAATTTTATTACCATTTTCTAAATTAAATTTAACAGTATTACTATCTGCAATTTGAGAAATATACACATTTCCGTTGTTAAATTTTAAAGTAAACGGATATGAATATTTTTGTGTAATTTCAGGATTCCAAACCCTTGCACCGCTGTCTTTAATTTTTGCTAATAGTTCAGAAAGTATTTTTTCAAAAGAGTGTTTTCCAGAATTGGTATTTCCTGCTTTTGTAATGGCATCATAAAAAGTTCTGTAATCAATTTTCGCATTAGTAAATTCATTAATAATTGAAGTTAGATAAATTATAGATGCAATTCTTGAAATAGCATCATTATCGTTTGTTTCAATCATTTCAAAAGGATATTCAAATTTTACATCTTTATATTCTTCTTCTATGTTAATAGGCAAATACACGCTTAATGAATCATTGATATTACAATTTACAAACTGATTTAATTTGGGCATTTCTATAAATGTTGATTTATCTGATGAGATTTTTAGAACTTTGCTTCTTGCAACTTTATCATCAAGAATCTCAAAATTATACCCTGCTTGAATTACTGCTTTTGCTACTTCCCAATTTTTTGGTGCTTCTATAGCCATACCTTCTTGGAAATTTGCATTTCCAATTGGAATATTTACTTTTTTGGAAGTTGCATCTATTCCAGTGATTTTTACATCATCAAAATATACTTCACCATCGCCAACTAAAACCAATCCCACACGTAAAGCTTTTGCATCTTTGGGTACATTCATTGTAATATTTATACCAGTCCAGATTGAGTCTGTCATTGGTTTGTCGTTCATAGTAGTGTACATACTTTCTTTTTGATTTTCTACATCTACTCTTGCCCAAATCTGAGCATTTGCTCCCTGCGAATATTTAACTAATCTTGATTTTGCTTCAATTGTAACTTGGGTTAATTTATTTTTTAATTTTAATTTATTCAAATCAATTACCTGCAATAAACTGCCTTCTTTTGTGCGTTGTGTGCCGAAAATATTATTTCTTTCACTTCTCGCAGTTGGGGATTTTTTATTATTATAAGCACCATAATTTAATAATGAATAACTTTCACCATTTACTTTAGTTAGCAAATTAACTCCATTATTCAAATCAATATTTGGTTTTGGACTCAATTTAGGATTGTAAATAGTTATATTCTTATCCATTTTGCCGAAAAATTCATTCATTATTTCAATAAAAGATAATTTATTTCCAATCAAATCATAAGACTTCTCTAAATTAGATTTCTCTAATCCTAAAGCTAAATTCACACCTTTATGAATCATAGAAAATTTATCGGCTTCATACATACTTTGTTTTGGATGAAAAAATCCAATTTTAGAGAATATATTCGCGAAATTATATAATTTTTCAACATCATTTTGAGCTAAATCAATTTCATTCATATTTGGAGTTTTGAACGGTGAAATTAATTCTAATTTTGCATTATCTACAAATAAATTGCCTTTGCCATTTAGATAAAATCCATAATTGATATAATCAACAAATGGGTCTGCTTCCAAATCTACTGACATTCTTTTCCATTTACTATCTTTAGAGCTATCCATTTCAGAAATAACAAATTGTCCTTTGCTACCATCTATAAAGTGTTCGTGAATCCATAAAAAGACCTTTGTTGTATCATCTGAATTTTCAAAATATACATCTGCACTAAAAGTAACTTTTCTATTTCTAAAAGGCACTGCGTCTAATCCTTGAAATACGCTTCCGTACATATCTTCAAAGTACTTTTTACCATTGTGATAGATATTTAGCGACTTTTGCCCCTCACTTTTATTTAATGAAGTAAGTTTTGTTTCATAACCAAACTTTTTCACTACATTAGTCATAGACCAGCCGGGTGCGTTTTCACCTACATTGCCTATTTCAAAATTCAAGTTATATTGAGTGAATAACTGCTTTTGAGCAATTAGATTAAAATTAGTGAATATTGAAATTATAAGTATTAAAGCTATTATTAATTTATTTTTCATAGTATTAGAGTTAGTTATTAATAGAATTAGTGATTAAAAGAATACATGCAATATTTTGAGTAAATATATCTATAATCTTGTATAGACTTATTATTTTATTAAAAATTATAATTTTTGAATTAGTAAGTAGTCAATTTAATAATAATTTGTCAAAAATCATAAATTTACTAAAAGTTAATTTTGTAACCAAATTATAGCAAGAATTTAATTATTTTTGTAGATAAGTAAAAAAAACAATTAAAAATTAATTTTAAAAAAGGAAAAAATCATGGAAATGGATATATGTTACGGTGGAGTGCCATCTAAAGTGCCTAATAATACAATGGGCATTAGAGGTTATGACTATATAGAATTTTATGTTGGCTCTGCAAAGCAGTGGGCATATTGGCACGCAAAAGCTTTTGGTTTGAATATAGTTGCATATCAAGGACCAGAAACTGGACACCGCGACCATTGCAGTTATTTATTATCTAATGAGCATAACTTGAAAATATTGATTACATCTGCTTTGAAACCCAATAGTTACGATATTCAAAGTTTTGTGCAAAAACACGGCGATGGAGTAAAAAGATGGTGCGTTGAAGTAGTTGATGTAGAAGATACCTACAAACGTGCAATCATAAACGGTGCCGTGCCGGTAACAAAACCATATAAAATTGAAGATGACAAAGGTTATGTAAAGCAAGCGGCAATCAGACTTTATGATGATACAGAAATCAATTTTGTAAATTATGATAATTTCAAAGGATTATTCAAACCTGGGTTTACTAAACCATTCTATAATGTAGAAATTGAGCGTAATGAAACGGGAATTAGAGCAATAGACCATATAGTTGGTAATGTTCATATCAATGAAATGGATTATTGGGCTAATTATATCAATTCGTCATTAGATTTCGAAACATTTATTCACTTCGGACCTGGCGATATCGGAACAGAATATTCGGCATTATTATCCAAAGTAGTTCGCTCTAAAGATAGTGTTATCAAAAATCCAATTAACGAACCTTACGAAGCTGCTCGTATGTCTCAAATTGGCGAATATACACAAGAATATAACGGTTCTGGAATACAGCACGTAGCAATAATCACTACTGATATTGTAACTACAATTGCTAATATGAGAGCAAATGGCGTGGAATTTTTAAATGCACCACCAAAAACATATTATGATAGATTGAGAGATAATGACTTCGGAATATCAGAAAATATTGATGATTTGGAAAGAATGGGCATACTTTGTGATGTAGAAGGCAAGGGTTATTTACTGCAATTATTCACAAA
>JBEICW010000115.1:0-8200 GCA_040383785.1 Ignavibacteria bacterium
ACTAAATGCTGCACTATGGCAACCTGCACACATTCCATTCATTAAGTTTGCTCCTCTCATCTCCATAGTACCATCTTTACCTATTGTACCATCGGTAGCTAACATAAAATATTCCCAACCTCCTTTTTCTTTATTAAACTCACCACCACGCTTAACCATAGCAGTAAATTCATTTACAGTCTTATCAGGATTAGAAGAATGTTTAACTATAATAGTACCAACTGGGTATACTCCATTTACTGGATTTTGACCATTCTTGTAATAGATATTACGTGTTACTGTACTATCATTACCACCATGAGCCATTCCACCTAAAGCGGGATCAGCACCTTTACGAGTTGCATCTTTAGACCAAGTCATAAAATCTTTAAAAGTGTTGTCATTAGCAATCACCTCTGTTGGTGGTGCTACTGTATCATCGTCATCACTACAAGATTGTAAAAATGGTATAAATCCAAAAAAAGAACTAATAATTAAGATAGAGAAAAACTTTTTCATAAAGTCTCCAATTATTTGAAAAAAATATTATATGACAATAATTAGTGTTCAGTAAATAATATCCTTACAACATTTAAAAAATTATTTCAAATTGTTTAATATTTTCTCTTTTAATTTTTCATTTGTAATTGAACTTATCATCTCATTAGTATTTGGTAATTCTTTAATATTTGTATTTAAATCTAATTTGTGTTTTATATATTCATTAATTAATTTGCTCTGGTTCTCATAAACTTTACAACCTTTGCAAATTAAATTATGAAATCTTAATTGTAATAATTCTATAGGATTTATTCCCACAGCAGTTCTTTTTTCGACTAATTCTGTTGCTTTGGTGCAACTAATTATTAATTTCATTTAATACCTTTCGCTTTACTTATTTTTTCTATTATTTATTATAATTACTTTCCAAGCATTTTCTAAGATGTAACTTTGCTCTATGTATTAATTGCCAATAATTAGTTTGTGTAATCTCCAAATCCTTACAAATATCTTTTGTTGGAATATCTTTTAAATATTTCAAAACTATTATAGCTTTCCATTTTTCTGGTAATAAACCAAGGCAGTTTTCAAAAATATCTTGAAAATCTTTATCATCTAAAATATTATTCTCAAAATCTTCTTTAGGCATTTCTGATTCTTGCCAATGACCATTTTTACTAAAAAAATCGCTTACATCAATATCAATTATATGCTTATGTTTAGCTTTTTTGTGATAATGTTCATAAATCAAATTATTTAATATTGAAATTAACCAAGTTTTATAAGAACTTTTATTTTCAAATTTATCTAAACTTTTTAAAGCTATTAAAAATGTTTCTTGGACCAAATCTTCTGATATTTCGATTGATGAAGTTTTATGTAATGCCCATTTATATAAATAATCTGAATGTAATTCAACCAATTCTGTAATTATTTTTTTGTAATTATCCATTTATATTTAATGTTTTGACAAAATGACAAAAGAATGACAAATGTATTGTAAATTTAAAAAATGTAAAATATATTTTGACAAAATGACGCAAATATATAATAATCAACAACTTAAAGTGCAGTTGAAATTAATTGGCACAGAATTTCTAAGTAATAAAATATAAAATTATTTGTGGTATTATGCTCATAATTAAAAACAAAAATAATCAAAAATTGAATTAATATTGATAATAATTATTTTTTTAAGTTTTATAAATAATATTTTAAATCAAATAAAAGGAGTTTTTTATGTCAATATACAGAATCGACCCATTAAGAGGTTTCGAGACAATAGCAAAAAGAGTAAACCAGTTTGCTAACGAAATTGAAAAAAATGTAGGAAATGAGTTCCCAACATTTACAATCGAAAAAAATGTATTTAGACCAAGAGTAGATGTACAAGAATTAGATAACAAGTATCTATTAAATGTAGAGCTTGCGGGTGTAAACAAGGAAGATGTAAAGATATCAGTTCTGGACGATGGCTCACTTAATATTACAGGTAAAAAGGAAAAATTACACATTGATGAGGGGAAAACTTACTTAAGAAGCGAAAGAATGTATGGTGAATTTAACAGACAATTTATTCTGCCTGAAAATGCAGATTTGGGAAAAATAACAGCAAGTTATACAAATGGTGTGTTGGAAATTAGCGTTTCAAAATCATTACCAAAAGTACCAAAAGAAACAGTGATAGAGATAAAATAAGTATAATAAAAGAAATATTATAGGATATTTAAAGTAATAAGATATAGTATAGAGAAATAATTAAGTAATAATCAAGTAGTAAAAAAAGGAAAACATTATGACAATGATTAAATTTGACCCGTTTAGAGGGTTTGACGCATTAACTAAAAAAATGAATACATTAGTTAATGATTTGGATAAAGGTTTCAATTTTGAAATGGGTAATTTTAGCCCAAGAGTAGATATAATTGAAGATGAAAAACAATTAAATTTCAATTTTGAATTAGCTGGTGTAAAAAAAGAAGACGTTAAAGTTACAATAAATGACGAAAATGTATTAATTGTTAAAGGACAAAAATACAGAGAAAATATAGATGAAAGTGTAAATGAAAATGAAAGTGAAAATAGCCCAAAATATTTCATTAAAGTAGAAAGAAATTTTGGCGAATTTACTCGTTCATTTGTATTGCCAGATAATGTAAACAAAGAATCTATATCTGCAAAATATGAAAACGGTATATTGCACCTTACTTTTGAAAAAAAAGAAATTGAAGAGCCTAAAGTAGTAGAAGTAGAAATAAATTAAGATGTTTATACTACAAAGTTGAAAGTTGATTACAAAGAGGCATAAACTATATGTTTGTGCCTCTTTGTTTTATTTAATGTAAATCTAAAATCAAATCTTACCGAACATTTCTTCTAATGCTTTATATCTATAATCAAAAATTTCTTGAAGTTTGTTTTTGACTAATATCTCACGTGCTATCATTCCCAAAGGACCAAATGGTACAATATAACTAATTATATCTTCCATTTCTACCCCGCCAGGTATTTCTTTGATGTGATGTTCGTGGTGCCACATTTTGTATGGTCCCATTCTTTGTTCATCTACAAAATAGTGAGGTTCATTAATATGAGTAATTTCTGTTACCCAAGGAGTAGGAATATTTAACACAGGAGTAACTATATAAGTAATAATCAAACCTTCATACATTTTTTCAGGTACTTTAGATGTGATATTAAATCCCATATATTGTGGAGTAATCTTTTTTAGGTTCGCAGGGTCAGATAGAAAATCCCAAGCAGTTTTTATATCAATAGGTAATTTTTGCTTAGCGATTAATTGATAACATTTCATTTATATTTTCCATTTATTTATAAATTTTGATTTTACATTTAATCAATAAACACAGATTTTTTTGATTTAAAACAAAATTATGAATAATAGTCTTTAGGATTGTTAATTTAAAACTAAAAATTTGGAGATGGTTGAATGAAGATTATAAATATTTACAATAAAATAATGATATTATCGATTGTAAAAAATATTTAATTTTTGTAACAAAAAGCTAATAATTTATTAAAGTCTATTTTATAATATAAAGCAATTCTATAAGTAATATCATAATTGATGTAACTATATAAAATTTAAATACCTTATATTTGTTTATTGAAATAATTCAATAAAATAACTTTAAAAAAGGTAAAAACAATGAAAAATATTAAATATTCAATTTGCATCACTCTAGTTGTAATTGCCGTAATCTTTGGGTTAAATCCACAAAATACCTCAGCACAGGCCAAAGATACTGTAATGACTATTGAGGGCGGAGAAATAACTTTTCAACCAGAAATCAACAAAGTATTAATTGTTAATCAAGAGCAAGACCCATATAGGTTTAATTTAGGTGTTAAACTTGGAGTAGTTTCTGGAAGTGGTATTTGTTTTGGAATGGATAGAATAGAGAAAGATTGGTCAGTTGATGTTACAATAATGCCAATTGCACTAAAAAACTTTAATCTTACTCTTTTGGGAATGAGTGTAAAGTACTCACTACAGGATTTGGAAAGATATAATTTATACTTAAATGCTGGAATGAGTTATAATTATTTTGCAGAAGCTGGAACCGGTAACAAAAGAGAAGACCCATTTAGATTAGGAATTGGCTTTGGATTTATGCAATTTATTTCTACTTATATTGCTTACGATATTCAACTACTTGGAACATATTTTACTAATACTGGCGACTTTTATCCGGTACCTCAAATTGCTTTGCAATATCATTTTAAATAAAAGAAATTTGTCTTTTGGATTATTTAAAATAAAACATTCATTATGTAAATATCTATTTATTAACTTTTGAGACATTAAATCAAGAAAATGAATTTATTTTTAATAAATTTCTAAATATTCATAAAATCAATGATTTATGTAACTTTATTTGAATTTATATATTTAAGTTGTATATATAAAATGAATGTAAAAAAAATAAGTAATAATTCTCCACAGTATTTCTTACATTCCTTTTTCATTCCAATTCCTTTTCTTATTGCCAAATCTCAGATTTATACATAAATAAATTAGCTAAACAAGCTTAGAGTGGCCGAACAAAACAAAGAAAATAATGATATTATATATAAAATATATGGTTAGCTTAAGATGTAAAATGATGGTCAAAGAAGAGCTAAAAAAATTAGGATTACATTATGTAATAGTAGATTTAGGTATGGTTGAAGTGCTGGAAGACTTAACTAAAGAACAGCACGATTTATTAAAAATTAATTTATTAAAAACTGGCTTAGAATTATTAGATGACAAAAAAAGCATTTTGATTGAAAAAATCAAAAATGTTATTACTGAAATGATTCAGTATTTAGATGAATTACCTCATGGTAATTACTCCGATTATATTAGTTCAAAATTGGATTATGATTATACTTATTTATCTAATATCTTTTCTGAAGTAAAAGGTATAACTATACAGCAATATATAATTATTAATAAAATCGAAAGAGTAAAAGAACTTATTCTTTATGATGAACTTAATCTTACTGAAATATCCTACAAATTAAACTATAGTAGTGTAGCCCATTTATCTAATCAATTCAAAAAAGTTACTGGTCTTAGTCCACGTTATTACAAATCTTTAAAACAAAAACGAACTCAAAATTTAGAAAATTTATAAAGTTAACCCTTTAAAATTTTTTTTGTATATTTTCTTTACACTTCACATACTAACTGACCTTATCAAATCAAAACTATTCTCCCAAAACTTCTAATTCAAAAATTCTAATTAATAAATGTATCTAAAAAATTAAATAGATAATCAATTAAATTGACTGTCTATTGGATAATTTGTACCTAATTACTAACCTAATTATTAACTAAAGAATTTCTAAAAATACTCAAAAGTAGTCCAATTATTATACATTTAATATAATCAAGTGAATTGTGTAACTAATATAATGTATGATGTAAGTAGTTAGATTATAAATAGGTTAAGTTTATATTGTAATTATTGTTCATCCAGATTATTTAAGGAATAATACAAATGGATAACGCAAAACACACACCAACAGAAACTTTCAAAGTTGTTGGTAATTGGGACACACAGTCCAAAGCTCTTAAAGTAAATTTCCCTCAACTTACAGATGCAGATCTGAAATTTGAAACTGGAAAAGAAAATGATTTGTTAGGTAGAATGGAAACTAAACTTAACAAAAAACGTGATGAAGTAATTAATATCATCCGTAAAGGACAACCAGCTAAGGTTTAAATTTAATATTAAGTTAATTTAGATATTTACTAAGATAAGTGAAAGTAATTATTTACTAATATAAATATCGATTAATGTCATAATTAATCATATAAGATTAATAAACTATGAATAAAACTTGCATTAATAAAGATCTAAGTTCTCTAAAATAGTAAAATTTTACGGGAATTTTAATATTCCCGTATTTATTTTAAACATATTTTAATATTAAATATTAAAAAAATAGGAAACTAAAATGAGCAATCTACTGTATTATATAGCGATAATTTTAATTATTGGCTGGGCTTTAGGATTTTTTGCTTACCACGCAAATGATTTTATACATCTATTACTTCTTATTGCATTAGTAGCTGTAATTCTGAGAGTAATTAGAGGCAAATCAGCAGTTTAAAATTACCTACAGTTTTAAATAATATTACTGTTAAATTCCTAAATGTCTAATAAACTAAAATCAATAACTCATTTATCTATTTAGAGTAATGAGTGTTTAAACAATTTCCTAAATCTATAAATGAAATGAAAAATTCTATAGTAAAAATATATTTTCTTCTATTGCTTTTTATCTTAACTGTAATTGGATGTAACGACGAACCGGAAGATAAAGCCAAAGATATGAAAGCAGAACAAGAAAATGTAAAACAGAAAAACGAAGCGGCTAAAAAAGCTGAAATAGAGTTACAAAATGCAAAAGATGAATATAATCAAGCAATAATAGACTCTACTAATGAATATAATAACTACCGAAATGACATCATTATCAGAATTAACGATAATGATATGAGAATTGCTAAAATGATGAAATCACTTAAAAAAGAAAATAGTGAAGTAAAAGCAAAATTTGAAATGCAGATGGTAGAATTAAACGAACAAAACAACAAACTAAAAACTAAAATCAATAACTACAACAACAAAACTTACAACAACTGGCAAAAATTCAAAATCAGTTTTAACCAAGAAATGGATGATTTAGGTAAATCAATTTCAGAAATGGCTAAAAACGACTAAATTTAATATTAGTTTAAATAATAAAAATTAACGAAAATTTAAACTAAATATTATAATAATAATATCAAAAATAAAGATTACAAGATGAAAATTCAAAATTCAATAATAGGTTTAATTACATTTATTATGTTATTAAACGCCCCAAATCTTCAATGCGAAGAAAATAATGACAAAAAGGACAACTTTTACATTGGTGTAAAAGGGGGATTTAACGTATCTAACGTTTACGATACTGAAGGAGAGAACTTTACAGCAGACCCTAAGTTAGGATTGGCTGTAGGTGGTTTTATGTCTATTCCTTTGGGAGAGTTTATAGGAGTTCAACCTGAACTAATATATTCACAAAGAGGGTACAATAGAGTAGGAAAAGTATTAGGAATAAATTACGACCTTACACATTCAAAAAATTATTTATATATACCAATTTTATTTGCAATCAAACCAAGCGAATTGTTTACAATTTTAGCAGGACCTCAATACTCTTATTTGGTATCACAAAGCAATACTTTTACAAGTGGTGGCAATGTAGTTACAAATCAAGAAGATTACGAAAATGATAATGTACGAAAAAATACATTATGTATTACAGGTGGATTTGATGTGCATTTCGACCAAATATTAGCAAGTGCAAGAGTTGGTTGGGATTTACTAAATAATAATGGTGATGGAACTGATACTGACCCAAGATACAAAAACTCTTGGTATCAAATTTCTGTAGGTTTTAGATTTTAATTAAAAATAAATAATCATAATAAATTTATATTAATTGAAATCTTAGACTTACTATTAAACCAACTTCTAATTTTAAATAAACACTAACTAATAGTTAAATTCAAACACAAACACAAAAACAAAGATTAAAATGAGTAGAATGGATTGTTACACAGACTCGGCAAAAGTGCTTGGAGTATTTATATTAGGTTCATTATTTGGAGGTGCTATGGGAATATTATTTGCCCCACAAAAAGGCGAAAGAACGCAAGAAAAGCTTATAAACAGTGCTAAAGATATGGCTGAAGACTTAAAGAGAAAACTAAGAGATGAAGTTTTGTCATTAAGAAATAAAGCCGAAGATTTGGAAGAATTAGCAGAAAAAAAGGTTAGCGAAATTTTGGACACAACTAAGAAAAACAAATCTTAGTTATCACAAGTAAAAATTTACTTTTCATTTCAAGCAATTAGCTTGATTCCCGCCTTGAAAATTATCATTGAGACGTTGCCATTCAGCAGCGTCTCTTTTTTTTTCACTATTTGCACTCTGTTTCTGAGTTTTTTATCAAAAAACATCACGATATTTCACGGGTTTCGCGTATTTTTTTCTTTTCTTAAAGTCTTGCTCCACTCTGTGGGGAAAGATTTAGATAGGGGTTTCTTCAAAGAACTTTTTAACCACAAGTGCATTTCGAATTCACAGCAAAGAAAACCACCACTGTCAGCAAGCTGACATCTCCGCCAGCGGAGAACATTTTGCACTAATTGCA
>JBEICW010000116.1:0-8124 GCA_040383785.1 Ignavibacteria bacterium
AGATATTCACAGAATGGAAAACGGTTTATATAGATTACAGCGACAAATTACAAAGAGCTCAAATAGACAATTATTGATAGTAATATTAAATCATAAACTCTAACGCACTAAAATATATTAATACATAATTATTATTTTGGTGCGTTTTTTTAAATTTATTACAATTTTATCCATGGTATAATTTAGTGCTAATTAACGACTTAGAAACTACCACATCTGCGGAAGCTGCCACCCATTCAGGGGAAGAGGAATGAGGAAAAGCATGTTTCTCACAACCCAGTTAAGGAATTTATCTTATCTACTCTGTTTTATTTTCATTTTTAATTTCTATTACTTTCTTTTTATTTAATACTACTTTTGCATTTAGTTTAGTAACTATAGCTTTGCCCGTTTTTGCTTCAATTTCTTTACGTGTATTTCCCGCAATAGTTCCACCTTGTTTAGCTATTTTTCTATTTTCTAATAGTGTCTTTGGTTTAATTTCTTTACTAATTTCAGTTGTTGTAGCTTCAGCAAGCATATTTAAAACTAATTCTAAATTTGTCATATTATCACGTAGACTTTCATTTTTCAAATCTTTATGATTTTTATATTCTTTTACTGTTAATCCACTCCAAGATTTAGTAATTTCATCTGTTAAGATAGCGTACTCTTTACCTTTTTTAACTCCTCTATTATCCCACTCATCAGTTAATTCCTTTCGGACTTCAATACTTTTTACTCTTTGATTAATCCATTCATTGCTATAACCTTTTTTTTGGTAAGTTTCTAAGATTCTATCTATACCTCTTTCAGGGTCATCAATTTCATCTATTCTTTCTTTTGCAACTTTTGCAATCCATAATTTAAATGGCTCCGCCTTAGGAGATGGTATAGATTGAATTAACCTAAATATTTGTTCTGTATCTGCTACATCTGTTTGATAAAATTTACCGTCACTCGATTTCATTTTCAGTTGTCCGATTTTTTCGGACAACTGACTTCCTTCTTGTTTTAATTTAGTTTTTAAGTCATTCCAATACTTTCGTGGTCTATCTGATTCTGTTAATATTGATATAATATCAATTACAGAAAAATACCACTTTTCTTCATTATCATCCCATGTGCTTCTTATTTGCTTTTGTTCAAATATCTTTATTTTAGTATTTTCTTTCATTTTCTATCTCACTATATATTCAATAATTCTTCTTTAGTATCTTCACAGCCCCGTCAATGAATGTATTTTATCTACTCTGGTTGCGTGCCTGCCGCCTGCGAATGGCTCTAATAGGAAGTTCATTACCATTTCCATTGCTGTGTCTTGGTCTATAAATCTTGAGCCAAGTGTCATTATATTTGCGTTATTGTGTTCTCTAGCTAATTTCGCCATTTCTGGATTGAATACATTGGCTGCTCTTATGCCTTTTACTTTGTTTGCGGCAATGCTAACTCCCACTCCCGAGCCACATACCAATATTCCAAGCTCATTTTCGTTATTTACAACTGAATTACCCACTTTTACAGCAAAATCTGGATAATCAACTGAATCTAAACTATATGTTCCAAAGTCTTGTATTTCTATATCTACAAACTCACCTTTATTGTTTTTTGAAATATACAAACTTATATTATCTTTGATGTACTCTTTTAATTCAAAACCCGCATGGTCAGACCCAATGGCTATTTTCATAGTTTTATTTCTTTATTTTAATGGTAATTATTTATTTTTATTTTTAAAGTTTCTAATTTAATTTCAATTGTTAATAACCGACTTTTCTATGTTGATTATGTTAAGATATTGTTAATTATATCCACAATCTTGATTTTTGAATTGTGGAAATAGATGTTAATTATTATTATTTTTGTTAAATAGTTTTTCTTGCATTGTGTTTTCAACAAAACTTTCTAAATTTTTATAATAACTTTAATATTATTAACATACTTTTATACAACACAAAAAAGAAAATATATTCTATAAGTTATTATAAAAAGGTAATTTACTATATTTTAAATTTACAAATCCACATTTCCACACCAATTATTATTATTATCTTATTTATATATATACTTAAAAGAATATAAGAAAAGAGTGGTTTAGAGGTTTTCGTAAATTTATTTATAAATTTAAATAGAATGTATTTCACTAAAGCCTGTATATTTTCTCAATACCTCTGGAATAATTAATTTCACACCATCAAAATACTTCTCTACTAAAGCTACCATAATTCTCGGAGTAGCCAATCCACTTCCATTTAATGTATGACAAGTTTCTGGTTTAGAGTTGGGGTCTTTCTTGTAACGGATATTTGCTCTGCGTGCTTGGAAGTCCACAAAGTTAGAGCAGCTCGATACTTCAAGCCATTTTTGCTCACTTTCAGCCCATACTTCTAAATCATAAGTTTTGGTAGAAGCAAAGCTTGTATCCCCTGAGCAAAGTAATAAAACTCTATAAGTCAAACCTAATTCTATTAATATATTTTCAACTTCACTAACCATTGCTTCTAATTCATCAAATGACTTTTCTGGTTGAACAAATTTTACCAACTCTACTTTATTAAACTGGTGAACACGTAATAAACCTCTAACGTCACGTCCATAACTGCCCGCCTCACGTCTAAAACACGGTGAATACCCCGTAACCTTGATTGGCATCTTTAAACCGTCTAAAACTTCACCATTGTAATAATTAGTTAATGGAACTTCAGCGGTGGGAATTAAATATAAATTATCATTTGCTGCGTGATACATATCTTCGTGCATTTTAGGTAATTGACCAGTGCCATACATAGAATCACTATTTACAACAAATGGAGGCATCATTTCTCTATATCCATTTTTATCTGTATGAGTATCCAAAAAGTAATTAATCAATGCTCGTTCTAATCTTGCACCTTTGTCTGTATAAAAGTGGAAACCAGAACCAGTAACCTTTGCACCACGTTCAAAGTCAACAATACCTAATTTTTTACATATTTCAATATGGTCTAATTTATGATTACTTGGGTTAGTCTCGCCTTTGACACGAATTACAATATTATTTTCAGCATCTTTACCTTGTGGAACAGAACTATGAGTAACATTTGGAAGATTTTGCATTGCAATATTAAGTCTTGATTCTACATCTCTAAGTTCATCATCAAATTCTTTAATTCTATCAGAAACTTCTTTCATTTTGAGAATAATTTCATCAGCATTTTGTTTTGCTTTTTTAAGTTCTGCAACCTTTAATGTAGCAACATTTCTTTCAGCTTTAAGCACTTCCACATTTTTTATGATATTTCTTCTTACTTCATCAAGAGTCAAGATATGATCAGTATCAGCAATGTGATTTTTATTTGCTAAATTTTCTTTTACAAAAGCAGCATTTTCTCTAATTAATTTTATATCTAACATTTTATTATAAAACCTATATATTAATATGAATTTTTCTTTGCTATATTATTACATTAAATCTTTACGAATTTAATTAATCAAGTTATAAATAACTTTTTAACGAAAGTATTCCAATTTATCAACAAAATTAACTATTTTTTATAAATATATTTTGAATATTTATTCTGAATCTCAGATAAAATAGATTACACATATAAACACAGATTTTTAAGATAAGAATTAATCTCAAATCAGTGAATTCATACTATCCATAATTAAAATCAGTGATTCAGATTACTCCTCAATTATCTTATACTCAAAGAATGTATCCCAGTTTTTGCCAGTTAAGATAATTGAATTATTTTCCTTTATGTATGCAATACCATTTAAAACATCTGCAGTTTCTTTATTGTTTTGTTTTTCTACCAAATCTGAAAAGTCAAATCTTTGTTCCACAATACCAGTTGTAGGATTGATTATAACAATACTGCCACTACCCCAAATATTCGCCCATATTTTTCCATTGATATATTCCATTTCATTAACATAAAATAGGGGATTTCCATACTCATCTTTTAGATTTAATTTTTTATTAATAAAAAATCCATATATTGAAATAAATTCTAAAATATTAGTACCATTAGATTTGATTAAGTATTCACCATCATATGTTAGACCCCAGCCTTCACCTGAATATTCAAATAATTCTTCAGTTATTTTTAAATTTTTGTCAAAAGTTAAACACAGTCCACTTTTGTATGTAAGTAAGTAAAATTTATCATTTACTAATTCTAAACCCTCACAAAAGTATTCGTATTGAAATTTAACATCTTTGACGATTTCACCAGTTTTATAATTGATTTTTCTTATCGAAGATTTACCATTTAATCCAGTGCTTTCGTACAAAAAGCCGCCAGAATATAATAACCCTTGAGTGAAAGCTTCTTTATCATGTTTGAATGTTCTAATTAATCTAAAAGTAATTTTTTTAGGTTGTAAACTATCAGTCAAAGTTTCACTAGTCTCAGAAGTAGTATCAACTTGATCCTCTGTAATTTTATTGGTCTGTTTGGGACTATCATTTGTTTTTGTATCATTACAAGATGTGAATGATATTAAAATCATTGCTGAGATGAAAAAGAATATTTGATATTTTATTGTTTTCATAGTAGAGTAATATTTTTTTTATGTTTATAAAAATAATTTTCAATTCGATATATATTTAAAAAGCAAAATTAAGTAATTTGTAATCTAAAATTATATATTTTTAAAAAATTTATAATTGAAAGTAATGAAAAAAATATATATTTATATTATAGTTCTATTGAGTGTATTTATATTCAATAGTTGCGGAGCTATTAAAGAATTTAAATCTTTAAATCCAGATGAACTTTTTAGAGTTTATGCTACCAGTTATCGAGAAGTTACAGTAATTAACGATGAGACTAAACAGCCAGAAAGAATTTGGGGTATCAATGTGGAAACCTTAAAAGATTCTATTGTTAAATTAAATAATATAAAAATTGAAAGTGCAGAATTAAAAGTATTTTTTAAAAACAATGTATTTAAAACAAAAAGAGTAGTTTCAGGAAATGGAAATTATTATTTACAATTTTATATAATAGGTTTAGATGAAGAATATAATCTAAAGGATAGTCTAAATATTATAAATATAAATACATGGGCTGATAAATTTGATATAACTATGAAAATAGAAGTAAATGGAGAGATTAGAATATTTAAATATGTTTCATAATAAAAAAATATATATAATAAAATATTAATCATATTCGTTAATATATAGTTTTATTATAACAAATTAGAAATATAGATTTTGTTCCACGTGGAACTATAAAACTTTAGAAAATTAATGATTGAAAATTCTTTTGATATTATTGTAATTGGTGCAGGTCATGCTGGAATTGAGGCATGTACTTCTGCATCTAAAATGGGTATGAAAACTGCACTTCTAACAATGAGTTTGCAAAATATGGGAAAACCATCTTGTAATCCTTCCATAGGTGGAAGTGCCAAAGGACATTTGGTAAAAGAGATTGATGCCCTTGGTGGAGAAATGGGGTTTTTGGCAGATAAAGCAGGTATTCAATTTAAGATGTTAAATAAATCTAAAGGACCTGCGATTTGGTCGCCAAGATGTCAGATAGATAAAGATTTATATCCGATTTATGCAAAACAAACTTTGGTAAGACAAAGCAATCTTACTTTGATTATTGGTACAGCTGAAGAAGTTTTAGTTAAAGAAGATAAAGTTTATGGAATTAGAACTACCGATAATGAGATAATTTATACAAAAGCATTAATTCTTTGTGCAGGTACTTTTTTAAACGGAGTAATGCACACAGGTGAAAATAAAACTATTGGCGGTAGAATTGGGGAACCAGCATCTAATAAAATTTCAGATATGTTAGCGAATTATGGAATAGAAAAAGGTAGATTAAAAACAGGAACTCCACCAAGAATATTAAAACAAAGTATAGATTTTAGTAAAGTTGGTTACGCAGATTATGATGAGTTTCCTACGCCATTTTCACATAAAAGTGATAGGGTAAAGAACATTATAACTTGCTACGAAACTGAAACAAATTTGAATACTCATGAAATATTAAGAGAGGGTTTTGATAGGTCACCAATGTTCACCGGAAGAATACAAGGAGCCGGACCAAGATATTGCCCTTCAATAGAAGATAAAATAGATAGATTTGCAGAACGGGATAGCCATAAGATATTATTAGAACCCGAAGGACTAAAAACTGATTCTATTTATGTAAATGGATTTTCTACATCTTTGCCTGAAGATATTCAAGAAAAAGGTATGAAAACGATAGCAGGATTAGAAAAAGCAAAGATTATTAAAAAAGGTTATGCCGTTGAGTATGATTTCTTTTTTCCTTATCAATTGCAATTTACCCTAGAAACTAAGGCAATTGAAGGTTTGTATTTTGCTGGACAAATAAACGGAACATCTGGATATGAAGAAGCAGCAGCCCAAGGATTAGTTGCAGGAATTAATGCAGCATTAAAAATTAAAGAACAAGAACCATTAGTATTAAAAAGGTCGGAAGCATATATTGGAGTATTGATTGACGATTTGGTAAATAAAAGTACCGAAGAACCATATAGAATATTTACATCATTGGCAGAATATAGATTATTACTACGTCAAGATAATGCAGATGAAAGGTTATCTAAATACGGATATAAATTTGGATTGATTGACGAAATAACATATAACAAAGTAGAAAATAAAGTTAATAAGATATATTCTACAATAGATAAAATGAAAACAATCAAACCAGAAGTTAACAATGTAAATGAGTATTTTGAAAATATAAACGAGTCTTTGATAGATAAAAAATTAGATTTGTACAACCTATCTAAACGTAGTAAAACAGATATTAAAACTATGTTGAGTTTAGAAAGTATAAAAAATAACTTCTTAGATGTAATAGAAAAAGTAGAAATTATAGACAAGATACAACTTGAAATTAAATATGAAGGTTATATTCAAAGACAACTAAAAGACATTAAACATTTTGCAGAAAATGAAGAAAAGATAATACCAAAGAATTTTGATTTTAATAAAGTAACTTCATTATCTCGTGAAGCAAGAGAGAAGTTAAACAAAATTAGACCAGGTTCATTGGGACAAGCATCTCGAATATCAGGAGTATCAGCAGCAGATGTTTCAGTATTATCTATATTCCTTAGAGGATAAATAAAATACAATTTAACTTTGATATTCTAATACAATCCTAAAAAAGTACAAATAAAGTATAAAATGTTCCACGTGGAACATTATTAATTGAAAAATTAATAAAATTAAAAAGAAAAGCATAAAGGAAAGTTTAGTTTTGATTAAAATAGCAATATTGGGTGCAGCAGGTAAAGTTGGCGAAGCTGTATATAAAATATTAAGTAGGGAATTGGAAGCTGTTTTTATTTTGATAACGACAGAAACCAAGTATATATTAGAAGATATTAAAGATGAATTGGTGCATATAGATGTAACAAATAAAGCAACTTTAAAGGAAACTCTATATAATTACAATCCAGAAGTAATTATAAATTGTATTGCATTTACAAATGTAGATGCCTGTGAAAATGAAAAGAAAAAAGCATGGGAACTTAATACAACATTGGTAGAAAATCTTATGAATATCTCTAAAGTATTAAATTCACAATTTATTACATTCTCTACGGACTTTATATTTAATGGTCAAAAAGGTCCTTATAGCGAAACGGATAAACCAGACCCATTGAATTATTATGGGAAGTCTAAATTGGCTGCTGAAAATTTGGTAATTGGGAACTATAACAATTATACAATCTTTAGAACTAATTTAGTATTTGGATATTCGTCTTATGGAAAAAGTGATTTTATACGTTGGGTAATTAGCAATTTGCAACAAAAAAAAGAAATATTTGTTGTAGATTCATTATTTGCAAATCCAACAATTTCTGATGATATTGGTGAAGCAGTACTATTTGCAATTATTAAAAAGAAGTATGGAATTTATAATATTGCTGGAACAACCTATTTAGATAGATTGAGTATTGCTAAAGAAGTTGCCAGAATATTTGAATTAGATGAAAAATTGATAAATAAAACTGATATTAAAGAATTAAAACAAACTGCTATAAGACCACAAAGAGGTGGATTGATTGTGCTAAAAGTTATTACAGATTTGGGTGCACACCCAAGTACATTAGAAAGTGCATTGATAAATCTTAAAATTCAATTAAATAAAGAAT
>JBEICW010000117.1:0-8120 GCA_040383785.1 Ignavibacteria bacterium
TATTGCTTTAAATATAAATAAATGGGGAAATGTTTTGTTGTTTTTGTTAAATTTATAAATTCAAATTAATTAATCAAATTAAAACATTCTATATTTTTTTTTAATGTTGAAAAAAAATTCGTAAATTGAAATTAAATTAATATTACTTTTAGGAAATCAAAAAATATTATGAATAGAGTTATAACAATCAACACTTTAATCAAACTATATCTGACAATTTTTATTATAATTTTATCTAATTCTAATTTTTCATACTCAAAAGGAAAAAATCCATTTGTTTCACCTGCAATTATTCCAGTTGAAAAACCAAGTACTTTAGATGATGAAATTAAATGGCTTGAATATCAAAAAAAGAATGACCCTTCAATGTTAGAATTAGAGAAATTTACTCGCAATTATATTAATAATTTTCTTGATAATCATAAAAAACAAAACAACTTACAAGCAAGTTTTCCAGATACAAGTTGCGTAATGACAATTCCTATTGTGTTTCATGTTTTCCACCCAAATGGCGAAGCTGGTGTACCGTTTTCTCAAATTGAATTTGCAATTAATGATTTGAATAAAACATTTGCTGGGCAAAATGAGGACTTTGAAACAGTAAATCCTGCATTTAAAGATATTAAATCTTACACCAAAATACGATTTGCTTTAGCAAAAATAGACCCCAAAGGTAATCAAACTAATGGTATAGTTTATTACAAAGATAGACAATCTGGATTTGCCGATGGTAGTGGGTTAGTAGATAGTATGATAGCATCAATCGCTTGGGATAATTACAAGTATTTTAATGTCTATGTGATGAATGATTTGTTTGGCAATAATGTAACAAATAATTCAGGTTTTTGCTACTATCCATCTACATATATGAGTGATAGAAATACTGCGAGAATGGTTTATAATTATTCATATTTAGGTCAAGGTGGCTCATCATACAACAACTTAGAATTTAATCAAACTTTTACCCACGAATGTGGACATTACCTAAATTTACAACATACTTTCGAGGGTGGTAGTTGCTTTGGTGCAAATGATAACTGCGATGATACTCCGCCTACAAATGTTGCTGGTGGTGGATGTAATTCTGTTATTTGCGGAGCTTTGATTAATGGAGAAAACTATATGGATTATAATGCAAATTGTTATAAAAACTTTACTAATGACCAAAATTTAAGAATGGAAGCGGCAATAAATTCACCATCAAGATTTCCTCTTTGGCAATATGATAATTTAATCGCAACAGGTATTATTGATAATAACGAATCCAATGAATGTATAAATCAAGAACCATTTTTTGCATTCACTAAATTAGAAGTTAATGAAGATATTGATGATTTGGGGAAAATTGGAGAACTGAATATAATGGTTTATACTGGGGGTGGATTAATTTTCAAAAAATCAGATTATGTATTAATTGAAGGTGAAGATTATACAGTAAGTAATGTACCAAATGGACTTACATTTAATATTATGACATCAATAGATAAAAAATATGCTATGATTACTTTTGAAGGAAATGCACTTAATCACGATTATGAAGATAGTATAGATGATTTGATTTTTACATTCACAAATAATGCAATTGAAAGTAATCAAGATATTAAAAATATCAAGAATAATTCTGTAAATATAAAAGTATTATTTAATGACTTTAAATTCCGATGTGGGTCGCCTAATTTGACAGTTGATAATCAAACAAAATGGACTCCATTTTTCACTTCTGGAAAAGTGCCTAAAAATTATGGTTTGTTATATAAAGATGGTAGTTATTATTTAGAAAGTTATGGTCGTGGGTTAATTACAACTTCTTTAAGCAGCGATACACTTGTATTTATTGAAGAAGGTGAAGTAATTGGCGAACTAAATAGCTGGCGAAAAGGTGGAGCAGCGGCACTTATTTACTCTCCAAACTTTACTGAATTAGATAATAAAATTGGCTATGTTGGGTTTCAGATGCAAATTGGCAAAGACTTCCATTATGGTTGGATGAAGCTTGATGTTAGTTCTGAAACTGGAGTAACTATACTTGAATATCAATATAATGAAATGCCAAATGCACCAATCACTGTTGGTGTGGCTTGTGATATCGCAAATAGTATTGAAAATGAAACGACATATTTAAATGAATCTAATTATTCAATTTACCCAAATCCAATAGAAAATACATTTGAGATTTCAAATTTTATAAGCGAATTGATTGGTGGTAATATTAAAATTTACTCTATTGAAGGAATTGAATTAAGTGAAATGGAAATTACAAACCACCATCAAACTTTTGATATTAGCAACTATAATAGAGGAGTGTTTATTATTCAGATTCTAAATAAAATGAATAATATCATTTCCAACCAAGTTGTAATTAAAAAATAAATATTTTATTTAGTATTTTTTGTAAATATATTAAGTTGAACTGTAACTTATTCTAATCAAATTACGTTAATTGTATATAGATAAAAATAAATATTATAAAATTAACGGAATTTTGATTATATTTGCAATAATATTTTATAAATTTCGTTAAAATATTATTAAATCTATATAATTACTTAAAATTATTATTTAGAAAAAATATAAAGAAAGATTAAAATGAAAAATAAAATCAATCATATATTTAGACCATTATTATTAAGTTTGGCAATGATGTTAGTAACAACTTCGATTTATGCTACTACAATTTTGCTAAATTACTTTAATGCACGCACAGATGGAAAAGCAGTAACAATAGAGTGGAAAGCTAATCTTGAAGATGGTCTGAAATTTTACGAATTGGAACGTTCTGAAGATAATAATTACTTCAAAAAAGTATTTATTCAAAAGCCACGCGGTGCTTCATTCTCATATAGATTTGTAGATGAAGATGCTCTAAAAGAAGGCTCAGAAGTGAATGTCAAAGAAAATAAATTACAAAACAGTGTTTCTTATAGTTATAGATTAAAAATGACTTTTGAAGATGGTGATACCAAATATAGTGATCTAACTTATGTTTCAAATAACGTAAATAGTGTTAGAAGAACTTGGTGTATGTTAAAAGAAATGTTTAGGTAATTCCAAAAACTCAATTATTGAAAAAAAGGCAAATCAATTTGATTTGCCTTTTTTTTGTAATATAAATAGATATTTCTTATATAAATTAATATAACAAATAAGTAATACGTTTGGAATTTAATATTCTAGTTCTATGGTTTTGATTTTGGGGATCAATTGTGAGATGATGTTTTTTCTACGAGATTCTTCAGGATTACAAATTATTGAAAAACCATTTTCGTGAGTTAGGTTTAGCAAATAAATATCATTTAAACTATCCCCTGCTGTGATTAGTGGCATTGTATCAAATATTTGATGATATACATCGGCTTTGCCCTCAATAACTGTGGTAGGCAATATAATATGATTAGTGTAGATTTCTTTTCCGTTTTGGGTCTCAAATACACTTTTTATACCTGCGATTTCATCACCTTCTAATCCAAAAAACTCTTTGGTTATTGTTTTAACAATATCTTCTGGGCTTGCTGAAATCACACCAATTTTAAAATTTAAAGATTTTAAATAATCTATAAGCCAAACAAACTCTTCTTTGGGTTTTGGTACAACCGATGAAAAAGTTTTGCTGTTTTCTGTAAACTCAATTGATTGGTGTTTTAAAACTTCTTTTGTAGCATTTATCACAAAATCTTTTTCAAATCCTTGAAAGTAAGTTGGGAACTCTAAAAATAATTTTCTTGGGTTAATTTTTATCTCTTCCAAAAAGTCTTCCCAACCCAAATTTAGTTTATGGCCTATACTTTTACAATACGCAAAAACTGTATCGGAAATATCCCCTACTATCAGAGTTCTATCCAAATCAAAAACCGCAATAGGATTTTTTTTATTATTATCAATATTCAACTTTGAAGAATTTTTTAAAGAATTTTCAATTAAAATTTTTATGTTTTCTTGGAAATTTTTCATTTTTCAATTTTTGGTAAATAATTAATTCAAAGATATGTATTTTTTTAATCATTTTTTATATATGATTGAATTAAAATATGTATTTTTTAGTAGTTTTGTATAAATTATAAACATCAAACTATTATTTAAAAAATTTATGAAATACTTTAATAATTTATCTAATTTAATTATTTTTTTTACGAATTGTTTAGTTACAATTGTTTTATTTAATTCAAATATATTTGCAAAAACTAATGAAACTTCAAACAAAAAGTTAAATATGGAAAAATCTCATATTGATAAAATCAAACGAGTACTATTAGATAGAACCAAAATTGGCAAAAACTTTAATTCAACTAAAGAATTTGAAAGAATAGACAGATGTGTAGACTTGACTATTAAACTATGGGACGGAAGTGAAACAGAGTTTACTGAATTTATTGAAACAAATTTTATTACCGATTCGATTCAATTAGAAAAATTCTTTGATAGAATTTCTTATAATTTTGAAGTAATTAATGGAAGCAACAACGAAATTAGTTTAATTCTTAAAAAACCAACTCAACTTAATACTTCTAATCACGAATATTTAGGAATGGTAGATGATATTTTATCAAGTTACGAGAGCAGTTCTCATTTTTCTAATGATATGTTTAGCAATAAACTTGCTTATCTCATTACTTTAAATTTTCCAAGCTATAACTTAGCAGAAAAATTAGAAAAGTCAAAAACTTGGAGTAGAAGAGATTGGGCTAAAGCCAGATTAGGTGATTATTTTACAATGAAAGTAGATGCGTCTATTAATCAAAAAGTATCTAAAGCTCAAACTGATGCAGATAATTATATTTCTAATTATTATATATTTATGGGAAATATTGTAAATAATGATAACGTATCTTTATTTCCAGAAAATATGAAATTAATATCGCACTGGAATTTGAGAGATGAATTGAAATCTAATTATGCAAAACCAAATGGTTTAGAAAAGCAGAGATTATTATATTCTGTGATGAATAATATAATTAAGCAAGAAATACCTCAAGCGATAATCAACAGTCCTGAATATAAATGGAATCCAATTACAAATGAAGTTTATTCAAAAGATTTGAGTTTGATAACTGATGTAAACATCATTAGAAATGAAGAAAATATTAGATACTCTCATATTTTGAATAATTTTGAAGCTATTAAAGAAGCAGATAAAATTTATAATGAAAATTATATCAAAAGAAAATTTGATGGGGAATATGAGATAAGTCAAACTGAAATGGAGAAACTTTTTATCAACTATTTATCTTCCCCAGTTATCAAAGACGTTGCTAAATTAATCAAAAATAGATTATGCAGAAATTTGGAGCCATTTGATATTTGGTATGATGGATTCAAATCTCGAGGTTCTATAAATGAAGAAGAATTAGACAAAATTACCAAAAAATTATATCCAAATTCTGATGCAGTCCAAAAAGATTTGTTCAATATATTAATGAAACTTGGATTTGATGAATCAAAGTCAAAATTTATTGCAGGTAAAGTAATCGTTGAACCTTCTAAAGGTGCTGGACACGCATGGGGTGCTCAAGCAAAATGGCAGAAATCATACCTAAGAACTCGCATAGAGAGTGATGGCATGGATTATAAAGGTTACAACATTGCAGTTCATGAATTTGGTCATAATGTAGAGCAAACTTTTTCCTTACACAATGTTCCTGAATACCTAATTGCAGGTGTTCCAAATAATGCGTTCACAGAGGCAATTGCATTTTTGTTTCAATTAAAAGATTTGGAATTATTAGGATTAGAAAGTGATGACATAAATAGAGTGAATTTGTATGTTTTAGATAATTTCTGGAATACCTACGAAATTATGGGTGCTGCTTTAGTTGACCAATATGTTTGGAAGTGGTTATATGAAAATCCAAATGCTAATAAGGAAGAATTGAATATTGCAGTAAATAGAATTGCTAAAGAAGTATGGAATAAATATTATGCAGAGGTTTTTGGAATTAAAGACCAAAATATTCTTGCAGTATATTCTCATAGTATTGATTATCCATTATATTTATCAGCATATCCATTGGGTCATTTGATTGAATTTCAACTTACAGACTATATTAATAAAAAAATATCTGCCGAAAAAGACAACAATTTAAAGAAAAAGATATTTGCTAATGAAGTTGAACGTTTTTCTTCTATAGGAAAATTATTGCCAAATATTTGGATGATCGAAGCGGTAGGTAGTAATATAAGTGGCGAACCATTAATCAATGCTGCAAAAAATGCCGTTTCAAAAATAAAGTAGATGTATTAAAGCAAAAAATAAGTATATGTAAAAAATTGATAAAAATTAACAAATGAAATATTATAATAACGTTTCTGAAATTCCAAATGTATTATTACTTTTTGGAAGTGAAAATTTCTTATTAGAAGAATATTATGATTACCTGATTTCGATGTTAATTACAGAAGAAAATGATAGTTATAATTTTGATATTAGAAATAGTCAAAATATAGATATGGACGGCATTTTGAATATTGCCAACTCTTTTCCGATGATGGGTGATAAAAGAGTTTTAGTTGTAAAGGATTTTGATAGCTTAGCAACAAGTAAGGATAATAAGAAAAAAGCAAAAAAAGATGATAATGGTGGAAATACTAATAATTTTGTTAAATATTTAGAAAATTATCAAAAATCTACATATCTGATTTTAATTGGTGCACCAAGTAGTATCAACGGAGTAAGCTCTTACAAACCTAATTCAGATAAGTACAAAAAAATAATGAATTCATTAAAAACTCCTTATGACTATTTAATCAAAAAGGAAATGTTTATTGAATTTACCAACTTATCACATTCAAATTTGACAAGTTGGATAAAACGCAGATTTAAACAAAACAATAAAAGTGTTTCTGATGATGCTTTAGAATTGTTAGTTATCCAAAATAATAACTCTTTAAGAGATTTGGCTAATGAAATCGATAAAATTTGCACTTATTTGGCAGATAAATCAAGAGATAATGTAACAGTTGATGATATAAATCAAATTGCTGGTTCTTCATCTGAAGTTAATGTATTTGACTTACAAAATTCAGTTGCATCTAAAAGGTTAAATGAGTCTATAGAAATTTTAGGCAAACTCCAAAAAAATAGCAAACAAGGTATTTTGATTGTAAATATATTAAGTAAATTTTTTATATCATTATTTAAAATGTTAGAAATCGATTTATCAAACGATAAATATTCAAATTCTAGTGCTGTTGGAATCTCGCCTTACTTTTACGACCAATATGCAGCTGCATTGAGATTATATGGCGAATCAAAAATTGAAAATGCTTTAAATATACTTGCAGAAATAGATTATAAACTCAAATCTACATCAGAGGATGAGACATTTATGATACAAAAATTATTTATTGAGATAATGTCTTAAAATGTATAAAAAAAATGATTTTTTCAAAAATAATAGAATTAAATTAAATATTTTTTAGTTAATTTGTGCACATAAAATTCTAAAATTTTAAAAATGTAAGTTTAATTTTACAATTACTATAAAAAGAATTTTTAATTATATAATTATGAATAATGAAGATAAGATGAATTCAAATGGATTAGAACAAAATAATAAAATTCAAAAAGAATTTACTAATTTAAGTGTTATGGTGATAGATGATAACAAATTGTATAGAAAATTTATTAGTAAGATTATTGAAATCAATTTTGGTTCTAAAATAATCGAAGTAGAGCAGCCTAAAGAAGCTTTTGAGTATCTTAAAAAAGACAAACCAGACTTAATGCTTTTGGATATGGAAATGCCCTATATGGACGGACATACATTTTTAAAGTTACTGAGAAGAAGCGATTTTACTAAGAATATTCCTGTAATACCAATTACTGCCATTAATTCAAAAGAATTGGTTTTAAATCTTTCAAAGTATAAGATTGAGGATTTTATAATCAAAAGTGCAGAACCAGAGGTTATGATAAAAAAAATCAAAAAAGTATTATTATCTATTAGTTCACAAAATTAATAATAGTAAAAAATTTTAAAAATTCTAATTATGATATTTGAACCGTTATATACTTTTAATAAATTTTCTTTTCTGCGTAAAAAGTACCAAATGGAACAAGTGAAGCAACAAAAGACAAAGTACACTTGCTAATATTCCAATTATACTTCAAAAATAATATTGATAAA
>JBEICW010000118.1:0-8104 GCA_040383785.1 Ignavibacteria bacterium
AAATTGAATTATATATTTTACCCAACGAAGGATGCAACGATATACGAAAAGACATCCAGTATGAATACAGGTTTAGACCAAATACTTGAGGTTGGCTCTTTTTACGGTAATAGTAATAGAGCACTAATACAATTCAATATGAATTTAATATCACGTTATATATCAGATAAATCATTGGTTGATTATAATATTAAATTAAATTTATATACAACTGAAGCTAAAAATGTACCTATTGAGCATATATTAGAAATTTATCCTGTATCATCGTCCTGGGAGTCAGGGTTAGGCAAATGGCAACATCAACCTATGACAACATCCGGTGTTAATTGGAGAAATAGAATAACATCAACACGATGGGCAACATCATCATATAGTTCAGGTGTAACCGGAAGTTACAGTATAACTCCTGGTGGTAGTAATTGGTATTATGATTATAAAGTAACACAATCATTTGATTATACAACACACGATATTAATGTTGATATTAATTCAATAACTGAACAATGGTTATCCGGTAGTATTGCTAACAATGGATTGGTAATTAAATTTGATGATTCAATTGAGAAGAATATTGATAGTTATAGTAGTATTAATTTCTTTTCTAATGAAACAAATACAATTTTTGTACCGAGATTAATATTGCAGTATGATGATAGTGTCTATAATGCTAATACCAGTAGCATTAAAATTATACCAGATATTAATAATATGATTGTATATCCGAAATTAAATAGAGTTTATTATCACGGTGGTATAAATGAAATTGATTTATTGGTTAGAAAGAAATTAGCACCAAAAACATTTTCAACTCAATCTAGTTACACAGTTAATTATAGATTACCTAGTTCATCTTATTATTCTATTGTTGATACAGTAAGCAACAATGTAATAATTGATTTCAGTGAATACACAAAAATAAGTTATAATAATAATAAGAATTATTTTAACCTATCGGTTGATTCATTATTTCCTAAAAGAACATATACATTGAGATTTAAGGTTGATGATGGTATTAATGTTGTATACTACACATATCCAAATTCATTTAAGGTTTTAAGGTAAAAACAATGGCACAAGAGATGAGTTCAATTAAAAAGAGAACAACTGATATTATAATTGCATTTATTATTTTAATAATTATATTTTTCTTTACTTATTACATTAAAAATAAATACTTCAAATCAGAGACAAAGACCAAAATTGAGTATATAACAAGAGAAATATATATAAATGAAAGAATAAAAGAGTATGATGAGTTAATTAGTAATCTTCAGTTGAAGAACGACTCATTAACATCGGTTATATTAGATAGAAATAATAGAATAATGGATTTAAAAAGAGAGAAGATAAAAGTTATTAATGGTGTAACTAAGATACCAGATATTAAAACCGATGAGGAATTAAAAAAAGTTATTATGTATTTAAAAAACATCAAATAAAATAATATTCTTAACTAATTATATGTATAATAGAATACAATATTAGAGGTTAGATGATAAATGGCAGTGAAAAATTTAAGTACATTAATAGTATCATCTAGTTTTAACCGACTATTACAAGTTAATCCAGATGATAATATTACCATAATAGATGGTACCGGTAGTGTATTCTTAATTTCAACCGGATCAATTTCAAATTGGAGTAACTCGGTTGATTATACTGTAAGTGGTTTAGGGTATTTAAGAGAATTAGATGGCGTTGTATTTACATCAAAATCAAATACAGGGTCAATTAGATTAAAAGGCGATATTGAAATTGACGGTGATTTAAAAGTTTATTCTGGTAGTAGTGAAATGGTATCATTAGATAGAAACGGATTTATGAAGTTATCATCTTATCAAGGTGATTTAAATGTTTTATCTGCTGGTTCAATGATTTATTCTGGAAGTGAATTTTACTTTATCACTGATTAATAACAATAATTCAATTAATTTGAAATAAGATTTATATAATATAATTTATTTGGGGTTTAAATAATGGCTAAATGGAACAAGGTCATATTATCTGGTAGTAGAGCTGAGTTATTTCAATTAACAGCATCAGCTGCTGCACCAATTCACTTACCTAATATTGCACAAAATGCTTCAACAAAAGTTTTAGTTTTTGATAGTGCATCAAAACAAGTTTATCTATCTAGTTATGATGTTGGTACATCAACATTAGCATTAACTGATAAATATATTTATGTTGGTCAGGGTGGAACTGCAGTCGGAGTTCAACTTACCGGTGATGCAACAATGGAAACCAATGCAGGTGAGTTGAGATTATCTGGTAGTGTGATAAGTGGAAGAGCATTAGATACAACAATAGTTGGCACTGAAGAAATGTTGATGTTAGATGGCACAACATTAAAAAGAACAACAATCAATGCAGTTAAGGGATTTAGTTCAACTGGTTCATTCACAGGTTCATTCATTGGTGAATTTACAGGTTCAGTTAGACAACCATTAACATCAGCACAAATATTTGTCGGTAATGGTTCTAACATTGCGGCTCCGGTAGCAATGTCCGGTGACATAACAATTAATAATAGTGGTGTTACAGCAATTGGTTCACAAAAAGTTCTTACTACTATGTTGGACGCAAGTATTGTTAGTAATACAACAGCACACGATTCAACACCATTAGATTTATCACAAACTAAATTCTTTGTTGCATCTGGATCAACTGGCTTAAATAGAAGTTTAACATATTCAACATTTGTTAATGATTTAAGAGGTAGAATATCAACTGGTTCATTTACAGGTAGTTTTACTGGTAGTATAGACCAACCGTTACCATCAGCTCAGATATTTGTTGGTAGTGCAACCGGTAGAGCAGCTGCAGTTGCAATGGGTGGTGATATAGTAATCAATAATAGTGGTGTTACATCTTTCAATGGTAGAGTAGTAACTGAAGCTGATTTAGTAACTGATTTCGTTGGTAGTTTTACATCATATACAACACCAACAACATTGGCTAACACAACGGTATTTGCGATTGGTGCCGGTGGTACAAATCAAAAATTAACATACCCACAATTAACTGGTTCATTAAGTGCATCATTTGCTGCAATGAATTTATTTGGTGGTGATAAAGTTGCAGGACCTAACACATCAATCAATAATGAAATTGCAATATTTGATAGTACAACCGGTAAGGTAATCAAACAATCAGCAGCATATGTAACTCCAACTGGTGTATTATCAGGTAGTGCATTGAACACATCTGGTGGTGCAACAATCGGAACATCATTACAAGTTAATGGAAATACAACATTAGGTGATGCCGGTGCTGATACTGTAACGGTTAATGGAACAACAACATTTGTTGGACCTACTTTAACAACGACATTACAAGGTTCTGGATCGATATCCGGTGATTTAACTGTTGGTGGTAAATTAAATGTAACTGGTAATACAGTAATAACAGGTGATTTATTTGTTAATGGTACAACAACACAAATCAATACCGATAATTTACAAGTTGAAGATAGATTTATATTATTAAATTCAGGTTCAATAGCAGCCGATTCCGGGTTCATATTCCAACAAGGTATTGGAGCTAGTACCGGTATTGCATTTGGTTATGACCATGAAGCTGATAATTTCCAATTGCAAAAAAATATATCAAATACAGCAAATGCTATCACATCACCAAACGCATTTGTTGCTGTTGTTGAGAAAGCAGCTTCATCACCATCAGCTGCACCACAATTTGGTACAACTGCGGATGATAAAACAGGCACATTGCACTTTGATACAGCAACTGGTGATTTCTGGGTATATTCATAATATATAAATAAACTATTATTAATCTCTGGATATGAATAAAAATTAATATTAATGTTCATATCCAGATTTTATAATAATTATAATAAAATACAATCCTATATATAAAATAAATATATGATAATAACATTTTTAGTGTTTATCAAATTAAGAATAAAAATAATTATTAATACAATTAAAGTGTCACTGATGAATTTAAGAAATAAAATAATAAATCAATTAGATAGTAAAAATAATATTGACGATAGTAATAAAGTGCAACTGGTTTATGAATTTGAAGATGGTGAATTAAGTAAAAGTGAAATTGAATTTCTATTAGGTGCAATATCAAAGTCATCGATAGACGGTAATAAATTACAATCTATTTTTAATTTGACATTGAAATTACAGTATAAATTGAAAAAAATGGAAGATTAATAAATGGCTAAATGGAACAAGGTCATATTAAGTGGTAGTTCTGCCCATGTATCATCTTTAACTGCATCGAATGGCATATTAGTTACCGGTGATTTGAATATCAGTGGGTATTTATCTGCAAGTCTTAATGATGGCTATATATACATAGGTAATACAAGTAATAAATCATTTCCTAGGCTGATGTCTGGTGATATGACTATTTCTAATACCGGTGTTGCAACAATTAAACCTACATTGGTATTTGATACAACTGCTTATGGTGGTTCAACAATATCAACATCAGCTAAATTATTTGCATCCGATCCTGGTAATAGTGATGTTAATAGAACAATAACATATTCAATATTAAGAACCAATATATATGATTTTGTTGCTAACTCAGCTTCATTAAACGCATCACCATTTAAGACTGGTGGATTTACAGGTAGTTTTTCAGGTAGTTTAAGTCTATTAGAGAATAGATTATTTATTGGTGATAACACAAATAATTCTAAACAACTTGAAGTTACCGGTGATGTGTTATTAACTAATAATGTAACAAATATATTAACATCAATAGCAACATCAGCAATATCTGGTAGAACAGCTGCAACGGTGCTTAATGATACAACTGATTATTTCTTAATATATGATGGAACATCAGCATTAAAGAAAGTTAATAAATCATTAATTAATTCAGGTTCATTTTTAGGCACAGCTTCATATGCACTAACGGCTAGTTATGTAACACCAGGTGCTAGTTTAACATATTGGACTGAAAGTGAAAATACTTTTAGTGGTTTAACTCATTCTAAATTCACACCTAAAACAGGTACCGATGTTGGAGTAATATTACAACCGAAAGGTTTAGGTTCTGTAATTGTATCAACTCCTGATGGTACATCAGCTGGTGGTAATACTCGTGGTTCAAATGCAATTGATTTACAAGTTAATAGAATAAATGCTACGCAAGTTGCATCAGGTGATGCTTCATCTATATTAGGTGGTTGGAAAAATAGAATATCAGCATCTGGTAATTACTCTGCAATTGTTAACGGTGAAGATAATTATGTAAATGAGGAATCATCATTCATAGGTGCTGGTGCTGGTAATATAATTAGTTCTAAGTTTTCAGCGGTAGTTGCTGGTTCTGGCTCAACAATAGGTGTCACATCCGACCACTCATTTATTGGTGGTGGTAATGCAAACAACATATATGGTGACAACAATGATTATGGTGTAATAGGTGGTGGTAAAACAAATAACATATTAGATGGTCAATATGCATCTATATTAGGTGGTGAGTGGAATACAACATCAGCAAGTTATTCATCTGTTATTGGTGGTGCTCAAGCAAGGACAACAAGAGATTACACGGTTGCATTTGCTAGTGGTAAAGTTAATAACGAAAATGATGGTCTTGGTTATGCTCAAACTGAATTTGTTAATTTAACAAATAGAGGAAATCCAGCGGCACCAACTTCACCATTTAGATTAGCTCAAAATTCTGATTTAGCAAATTGGTTAAGACTTAGAGATAATGAAACAATAACATTTAAAGGTATTATTACAGCAAAAGAAGAAGGTAGTTCTAATAGAGCATCGTTTGAAATTAACGGTTGTATATTTAGAGATACCGGTGCGGCATCGACATTGTTGATTGATTCTAACGTAATTGAGATTACAAATGTTCCTGGTTGGTCAGTTGCAATTACAGCCAATGTAACCGAGGGTGCATTAGTGATTACATTCACACCAACCGGTGCAGGTGATTCGGTTAGAGTTAACTGTTCATTGATGTATAATAATATAATGACTGGGTAATATTAAATTAGTAATAGAAGTAATTTTAAATAAATATGAAATTTTTAAGTGAAGTAATTATAAGTAGTGCAAATTTAACCGGAAGTTTATTCGGTTCATCTAGTTATGCACTATCATCATTAACCTCATCTTACTCATTAGATAGTTTAAGTAGTAGTTACGCAACAACAGCTAGTTATGCACTGTCATCATTAAGTAGTAGTTACTCAATTACAGGTAGTTATGCAGTTACTGCTTCACACGCATTAAATAGTAATAATTCAATTAGTAGTAGTAATTCAATTAGTAGTAGTTATTCGGATACATCTGTAACTTCATCATTATCATTAAGGTCAGAATTAAGTGCAATAATTATTAGAGATGAAGGCACAACATTGACTAATAGTGTTTCATCTATTAATTTTGTTGGTCCTGGTATCAATGTATCTAATTTTGGTAATGCAATTACAATTGCAGTAGATTATACCGGTTCAGTTAATATGACCGGTTCAATACAAACACCTAGTTTTATTGATTTCTATAATGTAACAGGTAGTGCAGTTCCTTCACAATTAGAAGGTAGAGTTTATTACGATACAAATGAACAAGCATTAACAGTATTTAATGGTGTTACTAATACATCATTACAGGTTGGACAAGAAACAATAGTATTAGTTAGAAATAATTCCGGTGTTACAATTAACAACGGTAGTGTAGTAATGATAACCGGAACACTTGGTAATTCAGGTAGATTAACGGTCGCTAAAGCTGTATTAGATGGTTCAGTTTCTCCTTTTTTAATACTTGGTTTAGCAACAAATACAATTTTAAATGGTACTGATGGTTTAGTTACAAGATATGGTAAAGTAAGAGGTATTAATACAACCGGTGCAGCAGAATCAGAAGATTGGAATGATGGTGATGTTATATATGCAAATTCATCTACACCAACTGGTTTATCAAAAAATCCACAAGCATCGCCTAATTTAAAAATTGAAGTTGGTATTGTAGTACATGCCCATTCTAACGGTACATTATTTGTCGATTTAGATAGACAACATAAATTAGATGATTTATATAATATAACAATTGCATCTGGACAAACTGGTGATTTATTACTTTATAATTCATCGAGTGGTGTTTGGAGTAATAGTAAAATATTATCTGGTAGTTATCAATTAACCGGAAGTATAACTGGAAGTTTTAATGGAACATTTACTGGTAATGGTTCAGGTTTAACCGGTATTGTTGCAACATTAGAAGCAACAACAACCGATATATCATCATTTACGAGTCAAACAAATTTTATTGTTACACATAATTTAAACACAGTAACACCATTAGTTCAAATATACGATACTAATAGTGAATTATTCATACCACAAGTAATTAAAATATTAAACAATAATCAAATACAATTAATATTTGATGAAGCAACATCAGGAACAGTTGTCATTGCTAAAGGTGGTCATATTGTATCTGGTAGTGTCGCAACAAGTAGTTATAGTTATACATCAAGTTATTCATTTAATTCAATTACAAGTAGCTACTCATTAAGTTCATTAACTAGTAGTTACAGTTTAAATTCAAGTACAGCATCGTATGTCTTAAATTCAGTATCAAGTAGTTATGTATTAAATGCTGTCAGTAGTAGCTATACTTTAACATCAAGCTATGCTCCAAGTAATTTAATTGTTCAAGAAGAAGGTAGTAATTTATCAACCTCAGTTCAGTTAATTAATTTTGTCGGTACTGCGGTTACCGCAAGTAATTCTGGTAATAATATTACTGTAACAATTAATGCAAGTAGTGGTGGTGGCGGTGGAATATCAACTGGTGTAATGGAAGTTATGGGATTAAATTTTAGTCACGCAACAACCGAGTTATTGAGTAATGTTCTATTACCTACTGATACAACAATACATAGAATACAAGTTAAAAAACCAGTTTTATTTAATGGAACAACGCCTTATTTAAATATTTATACAAGTGGAACGTCACCACAAACATTAATGGCTCAAACTGAAATTAATTTAAAATCATTTACCGAAGATGTTAAATTTGATACTTTTATTATAACCAATGGGTCATCCGGTTCAATTAAATTATCAGTTACAGGAAGTGGTTCAACAGTA
>JBEICW010000119.1:0-8052 GCA_040383785.1 Ignavibacteria bacterium
AGTGAGTTGTTATACTTTTTATGACAATTAAAAATACTTGGAATTATTATTGTTTCTTTTATTGGATAAAAATTAGCATTATCCACTATTTCTACAATATTTACACTTTTAACAGTATCTGTAACAAAGTCAATAAAAGCAATAAGTGCATTTAAAACAACATTAACAGCAGCAACAGCAACTGGTGCAAGTGGTTTTTTTGGAGCACTTGTAGGAGCACTTGATTCAACTGGTGTTAGAATGAAAATTTTAACAGCATTAACTGATGAAAATACAGCTTCATTACTTGTAAATAAAAAAGCGAATATGGCAAAGTTAGCACAAATGGAATTGGAAAGAAAGCAAAGACTAACACAAGCAGCGGCTATAAGAGCACAATCAGCGGCTGAATTAGATTTAGCAAAACAAAGGTTGGCTAATGCTAATTTAGCAATGGTTAGCCCAACTGTAACTGATGCAGGTGGAACAACAAGAATGAGAACGCCAGCAGAAATGGCTGACGCTGAAAGATTAAGACAAGATAACATAAAAGAAGCACAATCTAATTTAGCAAATGCTCAAGCAAAAAACACAGAGAATCTTGCTAGGGCAAGAAAACTTGGCTTACAAGACGCTGAAGCACTAAAAACACAAAGACAAGTGGTTCTTAATACAGAAGAAGCACTTTCAACAAACAAGCTTGCTACCGCTTTATCAAGGGTTGGTGCTATTGCAACCATTGTAACTCTTGCGATAGCCGCTATTGTTGGTGTTTTTGCTTTATTTGATTATGCACTTACTGGTAACACAGATAATACAAAAGCATTTTTAAGAGGTTTAATGGATGTTGGTCGCCTTATTGGTAACTTTATTATTGGGGCAATACAATTTTTAACATACATTGTTTTATTGTTGGCAAAAGGATTTATTTTAGCAACTAAATGGGCAAGGGAGTTTTTCTCGTTTAGTCTTGCTGATACATCTGGTTATGATAAAATGATAGAAAAAATTGATTCAGGTCTTGAAAAGGTTGGAAATAGATTTGAAGAAACTTATCAAAATTCAGTTGATGTAGCAAAAACATTTGGGCAAAAAAGAGTTCAAGAAGAAGCAAAAACTGAAACTGAAATACTTTTAGAAAAATCAAAAGCGGAAGAAGAAGCAAGAAGGATTGAAGAAGCAAAACAAAAGAAAATAATGGAAACCATTAGGCTAACTAAAGCTGGTGTTAAAACAGCGTTAGAAGATTTGAAGAATTATGCTAGAGATGGCAGTATCGTTGCTATTGAAGCGATGATGGATATTGATGATGAATTTGTTAGAAACCTAAACGAAAACAATTTAAAAGTCATGAGAGCGATGGTTGCTAGACTTGAATTGTTAAAAATGTCTATGGCTCCGATGGCATTGCCACCACAAAAACCATTGTTGATGTCACCTTATGGTCCTTCAACTGTGGAAGAAATAAATCGAATGAATGAATACTATAAAGCATTAGAAATATACAATAATAGATTTAATGCAGAAGGTAAAAAAATGTATGATGCCGAAGTTGCATCATTAAACGCAAGAATAGTAAAAATGCAAGAATTGACAGAAGAAACTGGTAAAATGTTAAAGGCAAAGGATGAAGAAGTAGGTGGCGGTGCAGGTGGTGCTGGAACAGCTGGTGGCGGAAATCAAAAAACAGCCGCTGAAAAAGCATTTGATGAGTTAAAAGAATTTGTTAATAGAAAAAAATCACTAAACGAAATGTCAAATCTTGAAGAAGCAAAAATATATCAAGAATTTAGAAGTAAATATCAAAAGAATACAGCGGATCAAATTAAGATAAGAAATGAAGCAACACAACTTATTTATGATGCTCATTCACGATATTTAGATACAATGAATAAAGCAGGTATAGAGCGTATTCAAAAAGAAAAAGAATTAAACACATTAACATCAAAAGAAACAAATGGTCGTATTATTACATTTAAAACAGCAAGCGAACGTGAAGTTTATGAAATGGGCAAACATTACAATAAAGTTGTTGCTGAAAGAAACCGATTGATTGCTGTTGAAAAGAAATATGCGTCAGTATCAAAAGATGCGATAAATGAAGCAAAAAATCAATTAATAGAAGCAAGAAAAAATCTTATTGACGAAACACTTCAAAAAGAAAAAGAAGAAGTATTGGAAAAAGTAAACGAAAGAAATCAAGCCGAACTTGATGCTGTTGAAAAGTTTTACGATGATAAAATTAATTTAATAGACAAAAAATTAGATGAATTAAGAAGTAAATATGATGAGCAAGATAGAGCCAATGAAGAATTTGATTTAATTGAAGAACGTGCTTTTCTTGCTGGTTCAGTATCAAAAGAAGCTATTGATAGAGTCAAAGATATTGACAAAAGACTTGAAGAAATTAGACGTGATCGTGAATTAAGTAAAGCAGAACTTGAAGCTGAAAAAGAAAAAGAAGCGTTGGCAAAACAAAAGGATTCAGCGGTCAAGGCACAAGAAAAAATCAATGAGGATAGATTAAAACAAACAGAAAAAGATTGGGCAATAACAGAGGGCAAATTTAAGGCACAGGCTGATGATTTGGGAACTAGCATTGCTTCTATCGTTAACCAAATCAATGGGCAATCAAATAGTGTTAAATCAGCAGGAACAAATTTTGTTCAAGCATTAATCAATGGTATTAACTCACAAAAGAATGCGTTAAAAGCAACGGTTGATGATTTAGCAAATACACTTAAAGGAACAAATCTTGCCGTATTTAAGGCAGGAACAGATGACCTTTATAATAAAATTGATTGGAACAAAATGAGTTCAGCACAATCTAATTTAACACCAACAAATCAAGTTGTATTTAATGCACCACTCATGTCTATCCAAAACATGAATATGAATGATAAGTTGGATGCACAAATTTTGTCAAGTCAATTGTTTGATGCTACACAACGTGCTGTCAGAAGTAGTGGTGGTTCATTGATATTCGCTAGAGGATAATTTATGGGGGTGATAAAATGGCAGACTTCGTATACAAAGGAAGAAAAGCAAGTGAGTTTGGATTGATAACAAAATCAAAGCAACGACCAATGATTCCTGATATTCGTCAACGATATGTTGAAATCATGGGCAGAGATGGAAGTTACGATTATTCAAGCAATGAGTTAGAAGATAGAGTAATTCAAGTGACTTGCTCTTTTTATACATCAAATGTTGGTGAGTTGCGATATAAGTTACGTTTAATTTCTGCTTGGCTATATGGACCTGAAATAGACAATGGTTTTCAAGATTGGGAAACCAAAACTGGTGGAAAAGGTTGGCTCATCTTTGATGATGAGCCAGATATTCGTTATCGAGCAAAGATTGGTAATAAAATAGATTTTGATCAAACAGTAACAATGGGTGAGTTTGATATTTATTTTAGAGCAGAACCTTATTCATATTCAGTTGAGCCAGTTAATTCTTCATATGATGGAACAAATTCAAATCTTATTTACTATATTGACAAAAACACATCTTCGCCAACTTTTAATCAGTTAATAGTCGATGCTCAAGCGTCAGCAAAATACAATACGATTTTATATCGAACATTAAAAGGAACTGATAAATTCCTACATGAAGATATTGAAGATGATGAAGGTTACGAATTTAACAATTGGGGAACGATGCCAGTTAGACCATTGATTAAACTACTTGGTTTTCAAGGCGATGAAATAACGCTAGATGCTGGAACAAAACAAATCACACTTGACTTATCATCATGGAAATCACAACCACGAAACTTTACCATTGATTGTGAAAACTACATGGCATATATTTCAGATGTTGCACCAGAAGTCAATATCCTTCATAAAATGAGCGGTGACTTTTTTGAATTTAGACCAAACGCAAACTTTATTATCACAACTGGAACATGGACTGCTGGTGATTTATATGTCACCTTCAATGCTAGATTTTTATAAAAAAAGGAGAGTGGTAAAAGATGGCAAGAGAAAATCTCAATGGAACAGATACGTTAAACCTTGCGTATCAAAAAGCCAACAGCAACTTTATTGAGTTATACGATGGATTAGAATCACAAAATGAATTATCCGAATTAAACGATGTTGACACAAGCGGTGCTACAACTGGTGATGTTTTACAGTTTGATGGAAGTGTTTGGCGTGATTCAAAAATTTTACTAAACGAACTTGACGATGTTGTGATTGTTAGTAATCCACCAGAAAATAAGCAAGTTTTACAGTATAATTCAGCAACTAACAAATGGAATAATAGTGGATTATTGATAGATGAAAACTTGGATGTAGCAATTTCTTCACCAGCAAATGGTCAAGTGTTGAGATTCAACAATACACTAGGTGGACCAGCAAATGGTAAGTGGCAAAATGTAAATGTTGATGCACTAAACATTACGTTGGACGATTTAAGCGGAGTTGGAATTACATCTCCACAAGTTGGTCAAGTATTACGCTACAATGGTTCAGCGTTTGTAAATGTTGACACAACTGGCTTAAACATTACACTTGACCAACTTCAAGGTGTTGCAATTACATCTGCTCAACCTAATCAAATTATTCAATTCAACGGAACAACTTGGGTAAATGTAACACCAACTTGGACTGCTGACATTGATGCGATTAAGAAAAGAGTAAATAAAAATCATATGCTATCATTAATGGGAGGTGTCTAATATGTCAAAACCTTTTATGATTCAAGGTGAAGCATTTAATGGAACACCTTTTGTACTAGCTGCTCCAACTGGTGGCAATCAAGTGACACGAATTATCACTAAAATTACAATGTCAACGGAACGTGATAATATGTTGGATGACACTATCAATACAATCACTTTAAACGGTATTCAACTTGCTAGATTTGTAACAAATGATAATCAAATTTTTAGCATTTCACTTGACGAACAATTTATTATTCAACGTCACAACTCTGTTGACCAACTTGCTATTTATTCAACTGCGACACCAGCACCTGCTGAAAAAACATACATTACAATTCAAGGTGTGGAAGTATCGAATGCTGATGACAATGATGTTGATTACTTAGTATATTATTTTAATCAAACGAATGGTGCTGTATCAACCATTCCAGCAAGTGGAAATAATGATAGAGTTGTCGTCAAACAAATCGTGCTTGACGACCAAACAGCATTTTTCTCAAACTACAATGTCACAACTTCTAAATATCCAAACATCGCTATGTATTATGATTTGTATATTTCAAACACAACAGTCAGCATGGAAAAAACAAACATTGTGATTGACAATACAAATGATAGCAGACTATCCATTGTTCCTGAAATCAATACTGTTTATTCATTGGTTGTATTCGCTGTAAAAATCAAAGTATAAGGTGATATTATGACAATATCAATAGATAAATACCCTATCCTATATCGTGAAAGCGAATTGAAGTTTGACAACTTTGGTTTGGCAATATGTAGAAATGCTTATGATTTAACAATTAATGAAGTGATCAATGGCGAATACAATATATCATTTGAAATTCCAGTTGATAATCAAATGATTAAAAGTGCATTAAAAGATGCGTTTTGGATTAAATGTGATAACACCGTTTTTTATATCACCAAATTGGTTATTGAGAAAGACCAAAAAGGTGGTTTATGTGCAAAAATTGAAGCCGAACACGCAAAGTTTTTTATACGAAATTCGTATGTTCCGTTCGTAAAGTATGCTGCTAAAACTGCGTTTTACATCATCAATGATTTGCTAACAAACTATGTTGAAGGACCATTCCGCTTTCAAGCGGCGACTTGGATGAATTATCCTGACATCTTCACCGTTGAGTTTCAAGATAAAAATGTATTGGAAATCATCACAGAATTGGCTGAAAAGTTTGGCGGTGAATTAGACTGTGCTAATATGCCAAATGCGATTAATCAATTTGACATTGGAATAAGAAAACCAACATATGATAATCAGTATGAATATACTGGCGGTGGCAAAGGTGACTTCAAGTTAAACATTCAAATTCGTGAAAACAAAAACGTAATAAAAATCAAAAAAGAAATTGATAAATCTGAACAAATCACCAAACTATTTGTATTTGGAAAAAATGGTGGCTCTATCAATAATCACACTGTTGCTGTGCAAAAAGATGGAGTCACACCACAAATACCACCAATCACAATTGGTAACGTCAACTATCTATCAATATCACCAACTTTTCATCATAAAGTAGCTTATGTTACGTTTAACGACATCAGTAACAAAACTGAACTTTATTGGGCAGGAAAAAGCAAATTTGACGAATTAACTAAACCAAAAGTTTCATATGAAATTGAAATTGTTGATTTAAGATTTTTGGAGCAATTTAAAGGATTTGACAATTTTGAAGTTGGTGATGTTGTTACTTTTATAGATGAAGATTTAGTTATTGATGAAACACAAGATTTTGCTGAAAACAGAGTTAGAGTTATTGAGTATGAACGTTATCCATTAGAGCCTGAAAAAAACAGTGTTGTTTTATCTACAACAAAAAACAATATGTTTTATACATTCAACGATTTTTATAAGTCGATGAATGCTGTATCATCAATCACAGACAAACAAGGAAAAAACGTGGTTGCAACAAAAGTAAATGATTCAACGATAAGCAAAAAAGAAGTTATATCTGATGGTGTCAATCCTGATTATGCAGGTTGGCAAGTTGCTGGAACGCAACAAAGTGGATTAAAAGTTGCTAAGTCAGATGCTGATAACTCACAATTGTTTTTAGAAAAAAGCGGTAAAGTTTATTTACTTAACGAGCAAGGCGTTGGTTTTTATATTAATCAAACGCTTGCTGAAAATCCGCAAATCAGAAGCCACAATGGAACAAACTATGTTTTCCATGACATACTTACTACTAAAATGCTACCAGTCACAATAACGAATCCGCAGAATGGTCAAGTCCTAAAATACGATGCTACGAGTCAAACTTGGAAAAATAGTTTCTAAAAAAAGGGGGTAATGTAAAATGGAGGTGTTAGTTGAATTAGTGCAAATGTACGGAGCAGGGGTTGGAATAGTAATATGGGTCCTGTGGACAAACCAACAGCGTGAAAATCGCTACATCCAAGTCATTGAAAAGTTTGCTAAAAATTATGAGCAAGTAAAACGTGACGTGTCAGATATACGTCAAAAACTATTTGAAAAAGACGATAAGTAAATACCTTAAATAATATATATTTAGCGATACAGATAAGATATATCCGCAATTTATTAAAGTTGCGGATATATTCACAAAAAACGACAAAGTGGTGTTTAAAATGAGATTTTCTAAAAAAGAACAAGAGATTATTGACAATTACCTAAACAGTGGCAGACATGATCAGACAGTAAAAAATGCTCAAATGCTTGCTACAATTTATACAATTTTGCAAGAAAACAAAAAAATGAAAGAAGAAATAAAGGAATTAAAGCAAAAATTATTTTTCTTAAATTCTGAATAAAGGAAGTGTTAACATGAATGTTAGAAACGACTTTATCCAACCAAAAACCAAAAGACGTAGTGGAATTAAGATTGATGATGTAAAATTTATTGTAGCACACGATACTGGAAATGACGGATCGACAGCAAAAAATAATGTTGATTATTATAAGCGAACCGCAAATGAGATGTCGGCAAGTGCTCATGTTTTTATAGACGACATTGAGATTGTCAAATGTATTCCGCTTTCAGAAAAAGCGTGGCACGTTATGTACAATAAACCTATTGATAACAAAATGTTTGGTGATGATGCGAATGATTGTGCCGTTGGCGTTGAGTTGTGCTATTCAAACAGACGTGGAAAGATTGATAATCAAAAAGCGTATAAGAATTACGTTTGGTATATCGCAACACTCTGTGAAGCGTATAATCTTGATCCAAACACTAAAATCGTTGCACATTCAACACTTGATCCGCAACGTAAACTTGACCCTGACAAAAATTCGTTTAGATTCATTCAAAAAACGTGGCAACAATTTATAAAAGATGTTGCTGATCAGTTAAAAAAACTTGAAAAATAATCACGTTTTTGTATATAATAATAAGGTAACAACACCTTTTTTACCCACT
>JBEICW010000120.1:0-7911 GCA_040383785.1 Ignavibacteria bacterium
ATCAAAGATTAGCAGATATGTTCGGTAATTCTAATTGGATTCAATGGGTAAATGAAGTTAAATCTATCTCAATTACACAAAATCCAAATTCAAACAATAAACCTCATTCCAATTTAGCTTGGTTACTCCAAACTACTGAAGTAACAATTATGCGCTCCATTTGGCAAAAGTTAATTGATAATGATATTATCTTTCTTACAGTGCACGATGAAGTAATCGTTCGTGAATCTGATGCAGATGAAGTGTATAAGATAATGATAGATGAATTGAAGTTGCATTTCAATACGTTTAAAGTAAATGTGAATAATGATGATAATATTTTACCATCATTTGATACAATTTATGAAAAAATAAAGAGGATTGATAAAACTAAAATGTACTATCCTTATGAGTTAATGGAAAATTTTGATTTATCGATAGAAGATATTAATTCATTGATTCAAAAAAAAATGTTAGAAGAAACATTTACTGACTGTTATAGGATATTAATTTAAGTTGATTATTTCATTTGATTGTTTATATTTGTTTGCTTGGCATATAATATACTTGTAATTAATTGATTGTTTTTTATGATAAATATAGGGGTAGATATTTTAGAGTCAGAACTAATAGCGAAATACCCTGAAGTTCTTGATATTCTTTTGATAGATCATACAACTAATAAAAATATTTTTTGGGCTACTAAAAATTATGAACATTTAGGTCCAAATTTTAATTTTAAATCAAACATTCAAACTAATTTAATTACTGGTGATTATGGTAGCATTATAATGCCAAGGGTACATAAAGACAAAATTCTTCAATTGTCTCGTTCCAAAGAAATGGCAGAAGTTTTCACCCCTTCATGGATATGTAACTCTCAAAATAATTTAATAGATAATTCTTGGTTTGGTTATGATAATGCTTTTAATACTGAAATCGTATTAGATAATGGTGTTAACAGTTGGATTGTTAATGAAGAAGAAATAAAATTCTCTGAAAACAAATCTTGGAAGCATTATGTTAGGGACTCGAGACTTGAAATGGCATGTGGTGAAGCTCCATATATTACAAGTAGATACGATACAACAACAGGTGAATTTATACCAATTAAGGAACGTGTCGGTCTATTAGATAGAAAATTAAGAGTTATAAATGAAAATGTTGATGAGACAGGTGAATGGCTTGATGCTGCTCAAACTGCATTCAAAAACATATATGCTTTTGAATGGCAAGGGGATAATTTATTATTAGCCAGAGAAGCAATGCTAATTACTTTTATTGAAAATTTTCAATATAAGTTTAACAAAGAACCTTTACTTAAGTCAATAAAATACATCGCTTATATTATCTCATGGAACATATGGCAAATGGATGGTCTAAAAGGTACTGTCCCTAATACCTGTGTCATATCTTCTGAAAATAAAGAAAATTTATTTGGTGAGATTGAGGTTGTTACAAAAGAATGTGAGGGGTGCTCCAAAAACAATATAAAAAAACATAATGGCACATATTGTATTATTAAAGATTGGAAAAATAAAGATTTGAATTCTGGGTCTAAAGGGCGTATAATAAAATTCGTAGACTTATTAAAATAGTTTTATATGAAATATGAATCACCATTTAAAGATAAATTAATATACATTTTCAGGATAAATGATAAACAGCATAAGGGTTGTTTGAAAATAGGTGAAGCAACTTTACCTGATGATGTTTTTAAAGCTGAGCCAAATAGTTCAGAACTTAATAAGGCTGCAAAAAAAAGAATTAATTATTATACTCAAACAGCGGGGATTGCATATGACCTTCTTCATACTGAATCAACAATTTTCAAAGAAAAAGGAGTTATAAAATCATTTAGTGATCATGAGGTTCGTGATGTTTTAATTCGTTCAGGTTTCAACAAGAAAGTTTTTGATACTGAGAAAAAAGCAGATGAATGGATTATAACAGACTTAGAAACCGCTAAAAATGCAATTAAAGCAGTAAAAGAAGGGAGGTCTGCTTTAGTAAATACCGAAAAATCTTTAAACAAAAACCCAATCATTTTTAGACCAGAACAGTTAGAAGCAATTGAGAAAACGAAAAAGCAATTTAAGAAAAGTAATGTAATGCTTTGGTTTGCAAAAATGCGTTTTGGAAAGACACTAACTGCTTTGAAAGTAGTTAAAGATTTAGATTTCAAAAGAACTCTGATTTTAACTCATCGCCCTGTTGTTGATGCAAGTTGGTATGATGATTTTGGTAAAATATTTTACGATAAATCAAACTTCCATTATGGTTCAAAAAATAAGGGTAATTCATTTTCAGATTTAGAAAAATTAATTAATAAAACTGATTCACATTATGTTTATTTTGCCTCTATGCAAGATTTAAGAGGTTCATCTCAAGTTGGTGGTAATTTCAATAAAAATGATGAGATTTTTGGAGCCAATTGGGATTTTATTATTGTTGATGAAGCCCATGAAGGTACTCAAACCGAACTTGGTAAAAACGTAATGCGTGACCTTACAAAATCTAACACTAAAGTACTTCATCTTTCTGGCACTCCTTTTAATCTGCTAGATAACTATAAAGAAGAAGAGATATACACGTGGGATTATGTAATGGAGCAAAGAGCAAAAGCAGATTGGGATAAAGTACATTTTGGTGATCCAAACCCATATGCTTCATTGCCTAAACTAAATATATTTACATTTGATCTTGGTAAACTTGTATCAAAATTTAGGGATGAAGATTATGCTTTTAATTTTCGTGAATTTTTTAGAGTTAACAAAGATAGGGCATTCATTCACGAAAGCGATGTTCTCTCATTTTTGAATTTAATATGTAATGATGACAAGGAAAGTAATTATCCATATTCAACTAAAGAATATCGTAATAATTTCCGTCATTCTCTATGGATGGTTCCTGGTGTAAAAGAAGCAAAAGCATTAAGTGCATTGCTACAATCTCATACTGTTTTTAGTCAATTTAAGATTGTGAATGTTGCAGGTGATGGTGACGAAGAAGAAGCAAACGAAGAAGCACTAAAAAAAGTAATAAATGCAATTGGTCCAAATCCAGAAGATACATATACTATCACACTTTCATGTGGTAGATTAACTACAGGTGTATCTGTACCAGCTTGGACTGCAGTTTTTATGTTGTCAGGTTCTTTTAACACATCTGCATCAACCTATATGCAAACTATTTTCAGAGTTCAAACTCCTGCAACAATAAATGGAAAAAGAAAAGAAGAGTGTTTTGTTTTTGATTTCGCTCCAGACAGAACTTTGAAGGTAATTGCAGAAACTGCAAAAATTTCATCAAAAGCTGGTAAAACATCAAGTTCTGACCGTGATACTATGGGTGATTTTTTGAACTTTTGCCCCATAATTTCTGTGGATGGTTCAAAAATGTCAACTTATAATGTTGAGGGTATGTTGGAGCAACTTAAAAAGGTTTATGTTGAACGTGTAGTTAGTAACGGGTTTGAAGATGGTTATTTGTATAACAATGATCAATTAATGAGATTAAATGATGTTGAATTAGAAGATTTTGATAAACTTAAGGGCATAATTGGTAGTACAAAAGCAATGCCTAAAAGCGAAGACATTGATATTAACAATCAAGGTTTTACTGACGAACAATTTGAACAATTAGAAAAAGCAGAAAAGAAAAATAAATCTAAGAAAGAATTAACTGATGAAGAAAAAAAATTAATCAAAGAAAAAGAAGAAAAAAGAAAAATACGTGATAATGCTGTTTCAATTTTAAGAGGTATATCTATACGTATGCCAATGTTAATTTATGGTGCAGATGTAAAAGATGAAGATAGACAAATTACTATTGATAGTTTTGTTGATCTAATTGATGATAAATCTTGGGATGAATTTATGCCAAACGGTGTTACAAAATCTGTTTTTCTAAGTTTTAAAAAATATTATGAGCCGGATGTCTTTAGAGCAGCAGGCAAAAAAATAAGAGCAATGGCTCGTGCGGCAGATAGTTTGCCAATAGAGGAAAGAATAGAGAGAATTACTTCTATCTTCTCTACATTTAGAAACCCAGATAAAGAAACAGTGTTAACACCATGGAGGGTTGTTAATAAGCATTTAAGTGATTGTTTAGGAGGTTATGTATTTTTTAATGAAACTTTTGATAAAACAATCAATCATCCAAGATATGTTTCGTATGAGAAAATTACTGAAAATATTTTTAATGATAATGCTAAAATTTTAGAACTAAATTCTAAATCTGGTCTTTATCCTTTATATATTACCTATAGTATTTTTAAAAATATTATTTCTAATAAATACAATCATAATAATATTCCTGATTTAAATGAACAGTTAATAATTTGGGATAATGTTTTGAAAAACAATGTTTTTGTAATTTGTAAAACACCAATGGCTAAAAGTATTACAAAGAGAACTTTAGCGGGCTTTAGGGATGTGAAAGTTAATACAAAATACTTTGATGATTTAGTTAATCAAATTACTAACAAACAACAAAACTTCATTGACAAAGTAAGTCAAGGTAAAACTTACTGGAAATCTAATAATAGTGATAATATGAAATTCGATGCAATTGTAGGTAATCCACCATATCAAGAAATGGATGGTGGAGCAGGTGTTAGCGCTAAACCAATATATAATCATTTTGTTTCTATTTCAAAAAGATTAGAACCTATGTTTATTTCAATGATTACTCCATCAAGATGGTATGCTGGTGGTAAAGGTTTAGATGATTTTAGAGCAGATATGTTAAATGATGTCCGAATTGCTAAAATGTTCGATTATATCAATGCTAAAGATTGTTTTCCAAATACAAGTATTGGTGGTGGTATAAATTACTTTTTATGGCATAGAGACAACAAAATAGATTGTGAGTTTACATATAATCATGATGGCTATAGTGATTCTATTTCAAGAAAATTAAATGAATTTCCAATTTTTATTCGTTGGAATAAAGGGGTAGATATAATAAAAAAAGTAAATAAGTTTGAAGAGTCTAAATTGAGTGATATTGTTTCATCAAGAAACCCTTTTGGCTTTTCATCAAATACTCGTGGTCATCTTAAAAAATATGACAATTCAATCTTACTTCATTCAAGTAGTGGTGTTGGTTATATTAGCAATGACTCTGTTTCAATTTCTAATATTTTCTTTGATAAATACAAAATAATGATTAGTAAGGTTACCTGTGAGCATGCAGGTGAGCCTGATAAAAACGGAAAATTCAGGGTTTTATCTAGAACTGAAATAATAAACCCATTTGAAGTATGTACTGATTCATATTTAGTAATTGGTAATTTTACATTGCTAAAAGATGCTGAAAATCTATTAAAATATCTAAAAACATATTTCGTTAGATTTTTACTTCTTCAGGCAGTTACTTCAATTAATTTATCAAAAGATAAATTTGATTTTATTCCATTACAATCTTTTACAGATGATTCAGATATTGATTGGAATATGTCCGTTCAAGATATAGATCAACAACTATATTCAAAATATGACTTATCTGAAGAAGAAATATCATTTATAGAAAGTATGATTAAACCAATGAATGATTAACACTATTAGATAATCTTTTATAAATACTAAAAAAAATAAACTTGTAAGTTGATTTTTATGGAAATTGATACTATATTTGTTCCTAATCTTCATGCTCTTAAAATTGATGGTGTTAATGTATTTAGCAAAATCATTTCTGATTGGACTAATGCTTTTTACTTACATAATTTTTTTAATAGTAGAAAAGATGATTTAAATTATTTTGGTGTAAGTATAAATGATGCAGTTAGAATCACTCGTAGAGAAATAAATAAATTTAGAAATTTATTACAAGCAACATTAAATAGTAGTAATCCGAATATAGATCAATTTTTCACAAGTTTAGAAAATCAAGAATATAGAAAAGATGTTGATTTATCACAAAAAAAGGCAAAACCTAATTCTAAATATTGGTTAAGAATATATGCTATAAAAATAGAGCCAAATATTTACCTTATCGTAGGTGGTGCTTTAAAATTAAAAAAACTCATGAAAGATGATGTTTTAACTCAAAATGAATTAGATAAACTGAATAGAGTTCGTGATTATTTAAAAGAGCGGGGTATTTTTGATTATGATGGTTTTTACGAATTAACATTATAAGATATGGAAACAAAAAATTTAAAAAACTTTAACAAAATAGTATCAAATATTGATACTTCTTGGATTGATGATTTGAATGATTTCAATAATAATTCTAATTGGTTAGATATTTCATTTGAAATTTCTTTAAGTGTTTTATCTAAACTATCAGAAAATAAAAAAAATAAAATTGGTATATACAATCAAAAAATGTTAGCATCTGCATTAGGTTGCTCTGCTCAGTATGTTAATAAACTTTTAAAAGGTAATGAAAATCTTACTTTAGATACAATTTGTAATTTACAAAATGTTTTAAAGATTAAATTAATTGAGGTTGTTAAATATGAATCTATATCTTCATATTCTTATAGTGAATTATTAACTCAAAGCAACCTACAAAAAATAGATAACGTTACTATTTCAGATTCATCTGATTACGATACTCTAAACAAAAATGCAGTATCTGTTACAAGTGATAATACTTCATACGCATTAGCAGCATAATTATGGATAATAAAAATAATATTGGTTTTACCCTAAAACGGTTATCAACAGAACAGTTTGCTATCATTGATAATTTATATGTTGAAGGTAAAAATATTGAAATGAAATCAAGTGTTCGTTTCGGTATTGACTCATCAAATAAGATGATTGCGGTTTTTTTTAATGTTTCATTTTTTCAGGATATCGCTCCATTTTTAATTTTAGAAACATGCTCTCATTTTCATATTCTTGATGATTCATGGGCATCATTTGAAAATCAAGAAAAAAAAGAATTGCAAATTCCAAAGGGGTTCATTTCTCATTTAGTTATGCTTTCCATTGGTTCAACAAGAGGCGTCCTTCATTCTAAAACTGAAAATTCAATTTATAATAAGTTTCTTTTACCTACAATTAATGTTAATGATTTGATTAAAGGTGATATTAATTTTCAATTAGATTCATAAAATTACTCAACTTTAAAAAAGAATGACTCCTATTAGATTTAATGATGTTTATTTCCATGTTGATTTTGAAGATTCACATACGATTCATTTTAGTTTAAGAATTTCCATAGATCCTCTTTCAGAAGAATTATGGGAATGCCGATTAAAAGGTTTATGGTATGATGATTTGGAAAGAGAATCTCCTGAGTCGCTTTACATTTGGAATATGCATCAGGTTGGTGATTTTTTTCAAGAAACATTAATACGTCATAATAACTCATTACATACTGGCATTAGTTACACTGCGTGGTTTCATGATATGTATTTAGCAAATAGACATTTATTTTCATTTATAAATAATATCTATTCAACTTCTCAATTACCAGAATTATCTATGGGGTTTATAATTTCATCAAATGCAATTAATTTTTGGGATAATCAAGTTACAAAAAATAAAGCAATATATATAGAAGATGAAGGTAGATTTAGGTTAATGATTTAACTTATAAATACAAGAAAAGGAAATATGGTCTTCCTCCTTTTCGTCCTTTTACAAAGAAAATCTTATCTGCAAGGGTAATACAAGCTTCACTACGTTGCGCCCTTGCATATACCATTCCAAGCCTATTCGTCGGTACTCCTCACTTACGGCTTTCCATTAGTTTTCTTTGTAACGTCCTCATACGTCGTCAGTCGCAACTACTTCATCCCCCTTGATATCCCAATAAGGTCTGCTACGCAATTTGTTTACAAGGGGTCTGCCGTTGCTTGGGTTAGGCTCGCCTGCTAAATCGCTCAGGCTTCAGGTTTGTCACATTTTTTGAGGGTTCATCTTAGTTGGCACTTGCTTCTTTCTCTCGTCCCTCTTTCAAGTAGCAAAAGCC
>JBEICW010000121.1:0-7880 GCA_040383785.1 Ignavibacteria bacterium
AAAAGTTCTTTGAAGAAAGGGCAGGGAAACCCAGCCCCTACATTAAAAGAAGGAAAAAAACGTGAAAAAGAGTGCAGAATCGTGCAAAAATTAAAGTTTATTCATAAACTACCGAAAAGTAATATAAATTGGGTTGATTCTGTGAAATTTTTATTTATGAATACTTTATGTTAGAAATTAAATCAAATAATGATTTGCAAAGTGCAACACAAAAAGTTTCAAAAGTTGATACTAATTCTATTAATAAAAGCACTAAAAAAGCAGATGTTGATTATTCAAAAGTATTCAAAAGTATAGATGATTTTTTAGATTTGGGAAAAGCAAAGAGTTTTAACCCAAGTGAATTAAATGATGCAGAAAAAGAAAAGTATATCCAAGTAATTGCTAAGTTATTGAAAAAAGGCATAGTTGGCTATCACTATTACGAAAAAAATGGAAAAGTCAGAAAGCGTTTTATTGAAACTGAAATTGGTGATAGAATTATAGACGAAAGAGATAGAGTAGTTAATGGCAAAACGGGTAGAGATGTTATTCCATATAGAAATGATCTTAGACAAAACGGTGTTCAAATCAATTATGAACTTAATTTAGAATACCAAGAAACTATAAATGTAATGGTGTAATATTATCAAGTTATAAAAAAAACTCCAATCTTTCAATTGGAGTTTTTGATAAAAGTTCATAAACTTATTAACTAACGTTATATAATCTTACCTACTTAATGCGTGTCTAAGCGATAATAATCCAACTGTACCAAAACCAGCTAAAAATAATAATTGGAATGGAATAGCGGCAATTTGTACGTGGTAAATTGAAATTCCAATTCCAATTACAAAATACAATGCTAATAATAACTCTATTATTACCATAGGGCTAACTTTAGATTGAACGTATTTTTTCTTTTTCCAATCGTCAGTTGATTTGATTACGCCACCTTTAGGAGTACGTGCAAATTCAGATTTTTTGCTAAATAATGCCTCAATAACTGCTTTTGTGTTATTTACTGCAAAACCCATACTACCAGCCAAAAATACTGGGAATAATAATAATCTTTTTTGCCAATCAAGGTGTATTGCTTTTTGTGCGAAAGTGTAAAATAAGAATGTTGAAATAGACGCTAAAACAAATACTGACATTAAAGAATAGTATTGGTCATAACCCTGTATTGTAGTTTTGATAATTACCAAAGGCACATTCAATATTGCAACTAAAATAATAAAAGGAAATACTATATTTGATGTCAAGTGAATTGTACATTCCATTTTAATTCTAAATGGAAGGTCTGACTTTAATACCTTAGGCAATATTTTCAATGCAGTTTCTACTGCACCCTTAGTCCATCTAAATTGTTGAGTTTTTAGAGCATTAATATCAGCAGGTAATTCTGCAGGTGAAGTTACATCATTTAAGAATACAAACTTCCAGCCTTTTAATTGTGCTCTATAACTCAAGTCAAAATCTTCAGTTAACGTATCTGCTTGCCAATTTCCGGCATCAAATATACACTCTTTTCTCCAAATACCAGCTGTTCCATTAAAATTAATGAAAAAACCAGCTTTGTTACGAACTTGCTGCTCTATAACGAAATGACCATCTAAAGCCAAAGCTTGTGCTTTTGTAAGATATGAATAATCTTCATTCAAGTGTTCCCAGCGAGTTTGAACCATACCAACATTAGAATTATTGAAATGTGGAATAGTTTTTTGTAAAAACTCTTTTTTAGGAACAAAATCAGCATCAAAAATTGCAACGTACTGACCTTTTGCAGTAATTAAGCCATTTTTTAATGCACCAGCTTTGTATCCTCCTCTATCTTTTCTATGGATATATTGGATGTCAAAACCTTTTGCTTTGTACTCTTCGACTAACCTTTGAGTAATCACAATTGACTCATCGGTAGAATCGTCAAGAACTTGTATCTCTAATTTATCTATCGGATAATCAATTTCACATACAGAGTGGATTAATCTTTCCACAACATATAATTCATTGAATAATGGCAACTGTATAGTTACCATAGGAACTTCTTCGGGCATTAATACTTCAGGCAACTTCAATTTTGAGGTTTTGCGATAGTAATATAATAACACCAAACCGTGTGTTCCAAATCCAAATAGTACACTTAATGATACAAAATATATTATTAATAGTATGCCTTCCATAATTGGACAACATTAACTTAAATTAAAAAAATGCTCCTCAAATATTTGAGTTCTTAAGGAGAGTTATATATCAAATTGAGAACGAAAAAATTCTTTAGAATTTCAAAATCATCAAAACTACCAACCCGATACAACACCTAAAAGTATGTCGTTGCTCGTTTGTTCTAAAATTTTTAAAATTTCTCTATTTCTATTTTCTTGAACATTAGAAACATCATAAATTGCAAAGTTATCAAAGTTTTTATCCCAAATAACTTTTTTCTTGACGTTATCATAATATTCGGCTTTAGTAACAACAGTAACTTTTCTTTCTTTTTCTAATTCACCTGGCTGAACACTCACTGGCATATCATTGATAGAAGTAATCGTGATAGAAAGACGAGCATCACCCAAACCATCTATTATAGAAAAAGAGTTGTCATTTCTAAATCGATTTATAATCAATCTTGACATTTCTTCTCTATATAGTGGATTACCAAATCCACTATTGTCATTCACATTTGTTATCTGAATTGATTTTAAATGTTCTGGTACAGAGCCACCTGTAAATGAATAACAACTTTTAAATAAGAGAGTTATAGAAAATAGAATTATTAATTTATATAACTTATAAAATATATTTTTAATGTTAAATCCAAATTTCAAAATTTACCTCAAACCAAAAATGGATTGAACAATTTTTCATGTCTAATATTTGTTTTATTGCCGTGTCCACAATATACTTCAAAATCTTCTGGTAAAGTTAGTAATTGTGTTTTTATTGAATTAATTAATAACTCATAATTTCCACCAGCCAAATCAGTTCTTCCAATACTATTTTGAAATAGAGTATCACCAGCAATAATTATTTTTTCATCAAAATTTATGAAACAAACACCACCTTCTGTATGCCCAGGTGTATGTAAAACTTTAAACTCTAATTCACCAATAGTTAATTTATCATTATTATGAATAAATTTATCGGCATTCATTTTTTCAAATTTTATTCCCAAATCAAAGTTAATATAATCATTTGGGTTATCAAGTCTATGTAAATCATTTTTATGAACTAATACAGGAACATTATATTTACTTTTGATTTTATTCAAATCCCAAGTGTGATCCCAATGTGTATGTGTAAGCCATATTTCAGTTAATTCAATATTTTTATCTTGAATTATTTTATCGTAAAATTCAAATCCATCAGCTGGAGTATCAATGATTACTCCATTTTTAGTGTAATCATCAACTACTAAATAACCATTTGTTAACACTGGACCTAAAGCTTTGAAATAAATTTGCATTATCAACTAAATACTTAACTTTTTGAAAAATTTAATTCAAAATAACTACAAATATACGAAAATTATAGGCACAATAAGTGAAATTATTTTTAAATATGTTTAATGTAATTAATTACTAATGACAATTACCATTTTTTTTAAATAAAAAAATAAATATTGATTGAAATATAAAAAATAAAAACCGATATAAATATCGGTTTTTCAATGATTTCTATGAATTATAATTTAAAAGAAAGCTGATTTAACTTTGTCAAAAATTCCCTTTGATTTTTTATCAACAATAAAATTTTCACTATCTCTTAATTGCTTAATTTTGCCCTTTTCGTCTGCAGATAGTTTTTGGGGAACAAAAATATTAATTTTAATGATTTGGTCCCCCTTTACCATTAGAATTTAGATAAGGTATACCTTTTTCTCTTAATTTGATATAAGAACCCGGTTGAGTTCCAGGTTCAATCTTTATTTTTTCAGTGCCAGTAAGAGTAGGAACTTCTAATTCAGTACCCAAACAAGCATCCGGAAAGCTCAAAGTTAAATCATAGTAAACATCATTTGCGTCACGAGAAAATAACTTATGTTCCGCAACATCCATAATTACAATCAAATCACCTGAAGAGCCACCTCTTTTACCAGCATTACCCTTACCCATAAGTGGAATATAGTTGCCTTCTTCAACCCCTGCAGGAATATCAATGCTTACAGAGTCTTCGATAATAATTCTACCTTCCCCAGTACATGTGTTACATTTGTCTTTAATAACCTGACCACTTCCAGAGCAATTAGCACAAGGGGCAATATTTACAAATTGACCGAACATAGTTTTGGATACTTGACGAAGTTCGCCTTGTCCGCCACAAACATTACAAGTTACTGATCCTGAGCCATGTTTAGCACCTGAGCCTTTACAATCTCCGCAGTTACCCCATTTTTTGAGTTTAACTGTTTTAGCAGCACCTTTGGCAACTTCTTCTAATGTTAAAGTAATTTTTACTTTTAGGTCAGAACCTCGTTCACCTGTTTCTCTTCTTCGGCTACCACTTCTTCGGCTTCCGCCACCAAAGAAATCATCAAAAATACTACTTCCACCCCCAAAAATATCGCCAAAATTAGAGAAAATATCATTAATATCTGAATAATTTCTAAAATCTTGACCACCTCTCAAGCCATCATGTCCAAATCTATCATATCTTTCTTTTTTCTGTGGGTCGCTTAATACTTCGTAAGCTTCAGCAGCTTCTTTAAATTTATCTTCTGCTTCTTTATTATCAGGATTTTTGTCTGGATGGTACTGCATTGCCAACTTACGATACGAAGATTTCATTTCATCAACACTTGCAGTTTTCGATATACCAAGAATTTCGTAATAATCTCTTTTTGCCATTATTCTCTCTAATATTAGTTAATATAATGTTTATTAACTATGAATTATAATCAATTTAAATTAAGGAATAGTAAGGTAAAATTATAAACAAATATTTAAGATATGCCTATCTAATTAATTAGCTAACATATATTAAAAAAAAATCAACTTCAAGGATTAGTTACCTGCTGAAGTAATTACTTTTGAATGTCTAATAACTTTTCCATTTAACAAGTAACCATTTTGTAAAACTTGAGTAACTGTTCCTTCTGGTAAATCAGAGGGAACAGTCATTAATGCTTCATGGAAATCTACATCAAATGGCTCACCAACAGGACTTGGTATTGATGTTACACCTGCGTCTAAAAACAACTTATTAATTTTATTATAAATCATTTCTAAGCCAGTTATCATTGCATCTTTATCTTGAGCTTTTTTTGATGCTTCCAAAGCATTAGAAAAATCATCAGGAATTTCTATAAACTTAGAAAGTAATTTTTCAGTACCATAAACTAATAAATCTTCTTTTTCTTTAACAGTTCTACGTCTTAGATTTTCCATTTCTGCTGTTTTGCGCACCAAAAGTTCTTTATAATTATCTCTTTCTCTTTCTAATTCTGCAATCGTAGATTGGAATTGTAAAATTTCTTCATGAATATCTAATGTTAATTCATGAGGTATATGAGAATTTTCTTCGTTCATATTTTTATTTTGTGTTTTTTCGTGATTATGTTCAAAATTATTATTAATTGTATTTGCATCATTTTGCACTGTTTTTCCTTCTTTATTTAGTGCAGCTTCAATTTTATCTTCTAATTCTTTTTCCATTTTTTCAGAAATTATATCTTTTTCTTTGTGTATATTAGGTGTTCTTGGTTCTTCGTTTTTGATATAAGTATTATATAAATCTTTTATTTTATTAGAACTTGGTCTTAATGGTTTTGAATGTTTATCTTCCATTTTATTACTCCTGTTTTATAGTTATAAAAGTTTTACTATTACAACACTATTTTCAAATTCAAAACATATTTTAAGTTTTCATTTACAATCACGCTATTAACGAATAAATTTAAAAAAAAATATAAAACTATAAAAAATATTATAACAAATAAATTTACTTTTTATACTACTTTTTTAAATTACCCTTTATCTTAATAACTAATCTATATCTTCAATTTTTGATAATTTTAGCAACCCAGTAGCAACAGAGGAAAAAAAGTATTTCTTTTTCTGTTTGTTATAAGTCCAAATTTCTTCTTGTCTGCCATTAACAAAGTTGTTTTCCATATTGTCGGGCATACCGTATAAAATATGAATTTTACCTTTATCAGTTTTGGCACCATCAACTTGTGAAATAGATTGATAATTAAAAAATGCGTAATCAACTCTAGCAAAATATTGATACAATGCTTCATTAAATGGAGTAACAGGAGTAGGGTCTTTAGTGCTCCAATACTCATCAAATTTACTTTTCATTTCAATTTCATCACCAGATTGCATATTTTGAAGTGCTTCGTCACTTAGTATATAGTTCATAATTTCAATTGAATATTCTATATTTTTAAGACATAACGGTTGATTTTCCCAAATAACTTCAAATTCAAACTTATTGGTATCAGAACTACTATCATTAAATACACTAACTTCATATTTACCGATTTCATAATAATTTGATGGGAACTCGATATCCAAAACACCAATATTATTACTTGTAACACTTAACGAAAATGGCTCAATATCATAAAAAACGTTATTTGAATACATTGTATTAAAGTTTGGATTGAAATTAGGATTAGAGTTTGATTTTAAAGTTGTTAAATTATCTTTATCAATTTTAAACTTAACAATTTTCAAATTACTATTTTTATGAAGTTTGGCTATACCTCTAAAATCTAATTTATCTTTATTAAGATTAGCTTGTGAATTATTTATCTGATTTTTATTTTCTTTACTTTCTTTTTTTGTAATTGTATAGTAGAATTTTTCATTTTCTTGATAAGTTATTGGAAGTAAAATTCCAGTATCAACTGAACTATATGCAATTTTTTTGTTCATTATATACGGAAGTAAAAACTTGCTACTTTCTTTTACTTTTCGAGAAATTAATATAGGTGTTGATGTAACCAATTTATTAGAATAAAAGTCTAAATTAACATTTATATCAAAACTTAACTTAGAATTTTTAGGTGGTTTGGTAAATTCAATTGTTAATTTATATTCAAGTGGAAGGACAGTAAATTCCACATAATTTGAGTAATAAATTGATTTTGAGGTAGTTTCTTCAAATGATTTAGCAACGATTGTATCTTTAATCAAACTTCTTCGGCGAGTAATGCCGTCTTTATCTTTTAAAATTAATTCAATTTCAGGATTGGATTCATATTTACCAAAAGTTTCCTTACGAGTTGATTGTTTGAAAGTTAAAGAATTATATTGAATTTTATATAAAATTACAATTTTATTACTATCTTTAGTTGACGTTGGCAATATTGAATACTCAGCAAATAGGGGAGTGCCATAATTATAATAAGCTGCTTTATCTAATTGTGCAATTAAATTAAAACTTGAATTTATAAAGATAAAACTATATAAAATAAATGGCAAAATAAATGACTTAAGGGTTATATTTTGTAAATTGAAATGTATTAAATTAAATTTTAGCATAAAAATATTTTTTTAGTTCATATTATTACGATAAGACTACTTACTATAACTAAAATTATAAATATTATGTAAAATAGCTTTTGATATTCTACTAAACAACGATTAACGCAATACTCGTGAGTAAAATTATCCTTGCCTTTCAAATAAAGTTTAAATTGCAACCGAAGAAATTGGCGTACTATCTTTGTCTATAGTACCCATATTTTTAGCAATTGTATCTAACATATATTCATGTCCAGTTGGTGCTAATTTGGATAAAAATGGAATATGATTGTAACTACTATCTAAAAAATCTTGTGTTAATTTATTAGAATTTATAAATTCATTATTTTCTATATTATAAAGTGAATCTATTGAAATTTGAAATCTATCTAATAAAATATCTTCATAAGGAAGTAATTTAGTCTGTCC
>JBEICW010000122.1:0-7787 GCA_040383785.1 Ignavibacteria bacterium
GTGGGGTTTTTTATTTCAATAAAAAAACTGACGATTATTCATCGTCAGTTTCGTTTAATTCATTAACAATGTATTTGTAAAACAACTTGCTAAAATTTGGTGGCAACTGAGCGTCTTGATCAGATTGATGATACATTAGCAAACTTACTTCTTCTCCAAATTCTTGGATCAAATCATCATTTTCATTTGATGAAACATATTGCCAACCACTGTCTTGAATTTGTTCAGCAAGATAATTCCAGATATCATAATCAATAAAAACATTAAACTGATCACAATTGAAAAGTGTTGCGTATTGTTCTTCACAAGTATAACAATTATCATACTTCCAAATTTCATGATCAACTTTTTCAAACTCAACATAAATACCTAACACTTCAAGATACATCTCACACACAACCGCAACATCATGAATGTCACATACTTCATAGTATCTCACATCATTCACAATTTTACTAAACTCAAACATAACATCACCCTTTTTATTTGATTTTTTTCTTTCTATATATAGATACATTAACTTAACTCAATTATAACATATCTGATCAGCAAAAGCAAATAAATTTTTTTTCTTTATTTTATTGACCTGTTATATTTTTTAATTTTGAATATATTAAATAGATGTGATGATAATCACAAATAATACAAAAGGTGGTTGATTACCATGAATAATGAAAAATGGGAAAAAATTTTAATTAATGGTGAAATTACAAGGTATAGTGTTTCTTGTCAAGGTCGTGTTAGAAATGATAAAACAAATCGTATTTTAACACAAACATTAAACAACAGCAATCCAAAGCGTGGTTACTTATGTGTTATCTTAATGTTTGCTAACAAGTCATATTTACGAACAGTTCATAGACTTGTTGCAACTGCTTTTAACAAAGGATATAATAAGAAACTACAAGTTAACCACATGAACGGAATTAAAACGGATAATCGATCAGAAAATCTTGAATGGGTAACAGCAAAACAAAACGTACAACATTATCACAATGTGTTACGCAAACGCTAATTTTTTTTACAAAGTATGATACAATTTCAATACATTTGTATGTACAATTAAATATACAATGTATATATAATGTATTTATAATGTATAGATGATGTATAGATGATGTATACATGATGTATACATAAGTGCCTTCTCTTTCAACAATACCAATGCTTTGAAAATGCTCTACAGTATCTACATTATATACATTACTAACAATATCTACAGAAATAACAATGTTACAAAGCGATTGAAATTTTTTTTTCAAATCAAAATCAAAGTGTTATAAATTGATGAAGTTACTTTATTAATTATTGTAAGAAAAAAAAATTTTATATTTGATTTAACTTTTATAATCGTTTTTATTATAATAGTTATATCAAAAAAAAAGGTGGATGTTAAAATGAATAATTTAAAAGAAGCAAAGTTAGTAGCAAAAGAAAATGGTATCAAGTATCATACACTTAGAAATTGGATTTTAAAAGGTTTGGTTAAATGTTCTAAATCAATCAGTGGAAGATATTATTTTGACGAAGAACAAGAAAAAGAATTGATTGCTAATCTTATAAAAAGAGGTTGATGTTACATGAGGATTTTAACAAAGTTGGTTTTTGATCCATCTTTATCTGATACAGATAAAGCAGTCATGATTGCTTTACATTATGCTTGCGAAGCAAAAACAAAACACGTTGTTAAATTAAGTACAATTAAAAAAAGAATAAACAATGATTCAATAAACATTGTAAGAAGTTTGGCAAAATTAAAAAGCAATAAAGAATACATTAAAAGTTATACACAATATAATAAAGCAACTGAATATGAATTTGTTATGCCAAGTAAACAAAATTCATTTGAAACAATCGATGATGAACATTTAGAAAAACTTTTACAATATCCAAAGTATTTAATCTTGTTTTTGAAAATCAAACACGTTAATTGGCAAATTGAACAAGATGCAAAAAAAGAAAAACCACAATTCCAAAATGAAGTTAAAGCATTACGTTATTATTCATTAGATATTGATGATTTTGAAAAAACAATGGATTTTCTGCAAGGACTTGGTATTGTGTCTACTTATCAAATTAAATTGTCAGCAGAACTACAAAATGGAGAAATTATTTTCAACAACATACAACAAACTGTTATAAAACAACAAACTAAACATATTGATAATACGAAGCAAGTTGCAGAGCAACCAAAACAACAAACACAACAACCAACAAAAAAAATACAAATTGAAAAAATACAAGAAAAAATTGACGACTTCCAAACCAAAAAACAAATGTTACAATCAAAGAATCGTTCAATACTTGAAGATATACGATTTCTTGAAAAAATAAGAAATGACGAAAAAGTATGGAATAGCGTATCTGATCAAGCAAGAAATGAGGATATAGAAAAATACGAAAGATTAACAAATCAATACAAAGAAAACAAAAAGTTTGTAGAAAGATTAGATATAGAATTAGAAAAACTTGAGGTGTTGCGTTTTGAAAACTGTTGACAATTGCTTAAAAATATTATCGTATGCCACACATGATAAATCGTATCTTGAAGTTGTGCTAACAAATTTTGAAGAAAAAGATTGGGAAAGTCAATATGCTTCTTATTTTAAGTTACTGAAAATTTATTATGAACGCTATCAAGATGTCATTACTTATGACTTTATTGAAAACCTTCATCAAAAATACAAAATTAGTAACGATACATTTATTAAGTATATGGCATTAAAACCAAGATTAAAAGACACAAAGATTCTTAATGAAGCAGATTTAATGTCAGCGATTGATGCTAAAAAAGAAGATATCTTGCGTAAAAAGTATCTAAATCTTGTTGAACACATCATTGACACAAAAGATAATTTGTATGAAGTATCAAATGTTATGATCGACAAAATGATGAACATTGTTAATTACGTTAATCAATCATCAACAAAAACAAATTTTGGACAAAACCTAAACGAAAACACAGAACAAAGATTTCTTGAATATACTGAACCATCAATGTCTCCTGAAAAATTTGCTACTGGTTTCAAGCAATTAGATACCTCAATGGCAGGTGGTTTGGTTAGACAAAATCTTATGTACGTGATGGGAAGAAAAGGTGCTGGTAAATCAGTATTGATGTTAAATCTTGGATACAACATTTGGAAGCAACACAAAAACGTTTTATTCATCACGCTTGAAGTTTCAGAAAAAGATTATTTCCGCAGACTTGATTCTTTAGCAAGTGGTATTCCAATCAAGCGATTAAAAATGGCTGATTTTGCTACTGACACAGAAAAAAACATTGTCAAAAATTATCTTGAAACAAAAAAGAACAATATGGATGAAGAAGGCAATGTAATCAATGGAATACTAAAAATTATACAAATGAATCAGTTTTCAACAACAACACAAATCAATGTTGCTATTGATCAGATTGAAAAAAAGCAAGGGTTAAAGTTTGATGCAATTATTGTTGATTATGCTGGTATCATATCGCCTTCTGTTCCACAACGTGAAGAAAGAACAAAACATAAAATGATTGCTGATGAATTAAAACTCATGGCACAAAAAAGAAATTGTGTAGTAATATCAGGTGTTCAAATGAATCGTGAAGGAAGTAAAAGCGAATTTATTACAGCAAGTCATACTGCTTATAGTGACGGTATTAGTGATAGTTTAGATTGGGGTTTAGCAATTATGTTTCCCGATAATCCAGATTCGCAAACTGGTAAAATACAAACATTTAAAACAAGGGATGGCGAAGGTTGTTATTTTAACTTTAATAAAAGATATGACATCATGAAAATTCAAGAAGAAGAAGGAATTGACACATTAACAAAAGAAATATCTGAAACAATACAAGACTTATCAACAAAAGGATGGGGATTTAGTGATGAAGATTGAAACTGTAAAAGATTGTATTAGAAATGAATTGTTAACAAGAAGAAAAATGATTTTGCGAGCGGAAGATGATTTGAAACGTTATAAGGAAATTCATGCAAACATTTTTACAAAACAAAACTTAACACAAGAAAAAATGTGGCTAAATAAAGCAAAAAATACATTTATACAACTTCGTGATACAAATGACGAAGATGGATTACGCAAACTTTGGACATTGATAAAAAATCACTATGATAATTTGTATGTTCGTTAAAATAAAAACAATGACTAAACATATAATTAAAGTAGACAAAAAAAGTCTACTTTTTTTATTAAATATAACTTGGAGGATGATATAAATGGGAGAACATTTGGTAATTGATTTGTATGGTGTGGATTTTGATAAATTAAACGATGAACAATTTTTGATCGATATATTACAAGAATCATCAAAACTTGGTGGCATGACAGTTTTGTCAACATCAAGTTGGAAGTTTAATCCAAATGGTGTGACTGCTATTTGCTTATTGGCTGAAAGCCACACTAGCATTCACACATATCCAGCTGAAGGCAAAGCACATCTTGATATTTATCACTGCGGAAATTGTAAACCACTGTTTAGTTGGAATTTTATTCGTGAAAAATTAAATCCAAAAAAATATGATGCAACTATTATAAAACGGTAACTTTATCTTATTAATATAGTGTCAATAAAAAAACAACTTAATCAAAACAATAACAAAAAATCCATACCCTTAAATACTATATATTTAACGACCAGATTAAGTTTTAAATTAACTTTTATTGATTTACGAGGAAACATACAAAATAAGAAAAAGTGGTGATTAAAATGGCAATGTCTAAACGAGTAGCAGAATTAGAAGAACTAGCAATCCATTACAAAAAAACAAAATGTCAAGATGCGTTTAATCAAATTTATTATCGCTTTAAAAAGTTGATGGAAGATACAGCAGAAAACAATGAGCAATTAAGCGACTATCATTGGGCATTGTATAAAGCGATTGAAGATTGGAATCCTGATCGGAATGTTTGGTTTATTTATTATTTGAAAACGGTTTTCAACAATCTAAAAAAAACACATCTACACGAAAAAATGAACAAAAAAGCAAACTTCTTTAACAATATGATAGATATTTATTCAACGGTTTCAAGTGATAGTGAATCAAAAATGCGTTATGTAGATATTATTCCAGACCCCAAGCAAGAAGAAATACAAAGCGATGATAAAAAGAAGCGACAAAAAGTATTACAGTTTTTCAAAAGATACTATATACCAAAACGTGATCAACAACTACTAAAAATGATGTATGAAGGAAAAACACAAATGGAAATCGCCAAGACATTTGGCGTAAGCCAAAGCATGGTGCATAAGTTAATTAAAAATGTAGCAAAGTCAAAATACGCAAGTAAATTATACAAAACATTGAAAGAAGATGTGTATTGATGAAAAAGATTAACTGGGGTAAACGATTTGAAAACAATTTTCGTGAAAGTGGAAAAGGAATAGATGATATTATTATTGAGCGATTAGTAGACACACAAGGAATGCGTAAAAATGTAAAAACGCCAAGCGACTTTATTTGTTACTACTATCCTAACATTTACTATCTTGAGATGAAGTCAATAGGTAGTAATAGATTACCATTGGCAAACATAAGCGAACATCAATGGTTGGAACTTCACAAAAGAAAAAAAACAAAAGGATGTATAAGTGGAGTTTGTATTAATTACAGAATCGAAGATGATGAACAATCATATTTTTTAGATATAGACACATTACAAGCGTTAAGAAATGCTGGAGATAAAAGTATTAGTGTGGATCAAGCAAAGGAACTTGGAATTAAGATAGAAGGAAAATTAAAAAAAGTCAATGTAAAATATGATATAAAAAGTTTTTTTGACAAGTTGAAAAACGCCTATTATATTTTTTGATTCTCGCAATATTAAATAGATGTAGTAAAAATAAAACAATGGGGTGATTTAAATGTGTGATGGTAAAAAATGTGGGTTTTGGCATTTAGAGTTGGTTGAAGAAGATGGAATAACAATGGAAGATTTATTGAAAGAAATAAAAGATTTACGAGAAATTATACAAGATGAAAGAAAACATCAAGAATTGATTAGGCATGAATTAAAAGATTTGGAAATGAGAATGGACATTATACAAACACAAATCAACTCAATAAAATAGGATGTGATAATGATGATTGATCGTGAAGATGCGTTAGACAATGTAGCACAATATGAATCTATCGCACAATTAAAACACATTTTGAAAAACATGAACAATTTAAGACAAATGGCTGAAAAAGGAAATCAAACCGCACACGCTATTTGGATGGACTTAGATATGGCGTTGCGAAATAAATACTTAACAGATAAACAAAGAAAAGTAATGTACATGAAATTTATTGGTAAAGAAACAAACAATTATATCGCACAAGAAATGAACATTAGTGAAACAGCAGTTCGCAAACATATTAACGGAGCATTAAAAAGAATACAAAGGCTTTTATTACATTAAAAAGGGGTTGGATAATATGGCAAAGAAAGGTGTTGATGCAGAACTTGAAAGATTGACAAACGAGTTCTTGAAGAAACATGATGTAGATAAAAAGAAAACATATTTATCTGATCGACAAATGGAGCGTAGAAGTAAACGAGAAATACCAATATCAAATCTATCAAAAAAACAAAGTGCGACAATAGGAAATATATTTAGTTCAAATGTAGATTACGATGAATAGTTTACAACAAACGCAAAAAGTGATATAATAATAAAAAGGTGGTAGTTAATATGATGACAGCGTTAGATGAATTATTTTTAGAATTAGACAAGATTATATTGGAAGAACAATTATATGAGCAATATGGATTTATTGAAGATAATGAACATAAAAAAGAAAAGCGAAAGTATTTAACAAAAAAATTATACAGCAACACATTAACAGAAGAAGAAATAGAAGAAAACATACAATACATGAATTATCAATTATGGAAACAACTATGGGCATATAAAAAATGTAGCGAACCATTTATGGAAAAATATATTGAACATATCAATATGTATTCATGGTATGATATATTGACACTAAACAACAATTTATCAGAATCATTTATTGAAAAATATACAGATGATAATTCAAGGATGTATTGGGATGAAGTTTGTGAGTGGCAACGAATATCAAAAGACTTTGCGATAAGGCATTTAGACGACATTAGCGTGAAGGCACTACAAAATAACAAATTCATTAATCAACGTGAATTTGATGACATATATGTAGCACTCATCATGTTGGGCAGACCATAACGATCTGCCTTTTTACATACACAGGTTCGTTTTTGTCGTATTTTTTGGCTATATAAATAGGAGTACAAAAAAGGGGGTAATCGTATGGTTAGGTTAAAGTTTGGGCAAGTTGAAATTCAGACACAATCAACTCGTGATTTAATTATCATATTTGACAAGTGGATTCAATATGAAAAAATACGAGAAATTAAAACATCTGATATATTGTTGTCTTGCATTGAATGCGGATCATACGATTTATCACCACTTGCTCCACAAATTGTTCAGTGTAATGTGTGTGGGCTTGAAATGGAAGAAGAAATTATATTTGAAGCAGACGAAGATGTAGAATAACCGCTTGTAAAGTGTTTTTAATTATGCTACAATAAGTGAGCAAGTTAAAAACACAAAGGGGTTGTTACAAGTGGCTAATTCAGTTCGTTGTACAATGGGTGTCATGGCTGATACCGAAAATGATGATTCACGCTTTGATTACAAGATTTGGAGAATAACATCAAGCAACACATTCAAGTTAAATGATTTTATTCAAATGCCAAGCGGTATGTCAAGAGATGAACAGTATGAGTGGAAGGATAAACATTGGGGAACACAC
>JBEICW010000123.1:0-7765 GCA_040383785.1 Ignavibacteria bacterium
CCTTCTCTTTTTGAATTAACAGCACAATAATTACGTAATAAATGCGTCAATAAAATAATGATAGATTATTAATTTAAAATAGTTAATGATTTAAAGAAAGTTCGTTGAATAAAAAAAACAAGGCAAATACCGTGAAGTTTTTTGGGATAATTATATTGTAGGGACAATTCGCGAATTGTCCGTTTTCGAAGAAGGACAGGTCACGACCTATCCCTACAAAATAAAAAAACAGGTAAAAATCGTGAAATATCGTGAAGTTTTTTGGGTGAAAATCTCTAAAAAATCAATTTGCTTGGGACTTTGATTACAGTGTTGTCTATCAATCGGGTTTTGCCTACAAATACTGCTAATAGTAAAACTACTTCTTCTCCAGCAAGGAAATAGTCAGGCATATCTAAATTACCTGCATTAGCAGACATTGCATAGTCTATTCGCAAGTAACTTACTTTTCGCAGACTATTTTGCATATAAGCGTTAATTATTTTGCGGTCTGATTCGCCTTGTTCTATTAATTGTTTTGTACGCTCTAATGTAGCAAAAAGTATTGAGGCATCGTTTCTTTCATTTTCGCTTAGATATACATTTCGCGAACTCATTGCCAATCCGTCTTTTTCTCGAAGAGTTGGGGCAATAATTAATTCAATATCAAAATTGAAATCTTTGACTAATTTTTTGATTAATAGACACTGCTGAAAATCTTTTTGTCCAAATACTGCAATATTGGGTTTTATGATATTAAATAACTTTGCTACTACAGTTGCAACTCCATCAAAATGCCCTGGACGCTTTTCACCTTCAAGCATTTCGGTAACTTTTGAGATTTTGATTGTAGAAGCAAATCCAATTGGATATAGTTCAATTACAGCTGGCAGAATAATCAAATCTACTCCCATTTCTTCGCATAATTTAATATCCCTTTCTGCATTTCTGGGGTATTTTTCAAAGTCTTCATTGGGTCCAAATTGAGTAGGATTAACAAAAATTGAAACTACTAAAAAGTTAGATTTTTCCTTAGCAATTTTCATCAAATTTAGATGACCATCATGCAAATATCCCATAGTTGGAACTAAAGATATTTTCAAATTTTCAAAGTTTTTGCTCTTTTCAAATTTTGCTTGATTAATGGCATTTCTGCAATCATTTATACTATTAACTATAATCATTTTCTATTCTATGTTATTTCAATTTGTTGCTTTTTAATACTTATGTATTCAGGAACATTAATCCCGACCTTCCGGCAGTTAAGTCTGTCAATTTTGCTTGAAAAATAGTTACTTTACTTTTTGGAATATCTGCTTCAATTTCTACTGAATCGGTATAATATTCATTAAAACTAACAGCATATTCAGAAACTAATGACTTTACAACTGACAAATCTTCATAAGTCGAGTATGCCCTAATTCGAGTTGTTAAATTCACTTTAGTTGGTTGGCAGATTTCTAAAACATTTTTAGATACATCCGAATAAGCTCTTGCTAATCCACCTTTGCCTAAATTTGTACCACCATAATATCTAGTTACAACTACAATTAAATCTGAAAATTTATATTTATTTATGGCAAATAAAATTGGCTTACCAGCAGAGCCATTAGGTTCGCCATCGTCAAAAGCTCTTACTTCCATACCGTCTGTTCCAAGTACATAAGCATAACAATGATGTGACGCATCAAAAAACTCCGATTTAATCAAATCCAAAAAATTACTTGCATCACTCTTGTTTTTAATTGGTGAAACGGAAGCTATGAATTTTGAGTTTTTTTCTTTAATCTGAGTCCGTTTAGGTGAATCTATTGTATAGTAAAAATCTTGTTCCATTAATTTTCTTTCTTTCTTTTATTTCTTTCTTTTATTTCTTTCTTTTATTTCGTTTTTAATTCCACTTCGTCAAAATCATCTATTATAAATAACTTGTATTGATTTCGTTTTTGCTGAGCCTAATTCATTATAGTCTAAAATTATATTATAAAATCCATAATTTGGAAAATCAAAATTATAAATATTCTGACCAATTTGGGAAAAGATATTAATTTTATTTCCAATTAAATCATAAACATAAATATTTTTGATTTCTTGATTTATTTGCAAATAATTTGATAAATTAATTACTTTTTCTGATGTAATTATTTTGTTATTTTTATTACTATATTCTAAATTTTCTACACTTAATTGTTTATTTTCTTTAAATTCTAATAAATTTATGTTGTATAATTTAATTCCATCATAACTTTTAGACTTATCACTAACTAAGCCAATTTCTAATTTTAATCTATTCAAATTTTGATTTTTTTTGTATAATTCTTTGATATTTTCTGTTAAGTCAAATCTTACTAACTGTTTAGAATCAAAATTTCCTTCTAAAATATATTCTTCATAATTTGAAAATAACTCATTTTCTTTGATAAGTCTTTTGTTAGAAAAATCTGATTTTATGTAAGTTTTGTTTTTATTAAGTGAATCGTAAAATCTGATAAAAAAGTGGTCATGTTTTCTTTCTACTGACCAAGCTGCCTCTAATAGTAGTTCATACTTCAAATCGGAATTTGAGGTAGTATTATAGTTGATACCTAACTTATTTTTGGTCTGCATAATAGACCTAAATGATTTTGGATAATAACCATTTTTGCTTTCAGTTATATATTTTTCACCATTTTCTTGCACTAATCCCCAATTTGATAAATTAGTATTAATATCGCTAAGTTCTACAATAGTGTCATTTATAAAAAAATTAAAGTTACTTTTGATTACATTATCATCATTTGTTTCTAAATCCAATAAAGTATATTTGGTATAATCTGATAAATTTAATTTTAAATCTTCAATTTTTATCAGTTCATTTCCATCATAAAATAATATTTGAATTAAAGTATCTGCATCATTCAGATCATATTTATCAAATTCAAAAACAACATCTGTATTAATTTCCCTTGTTATGCTCCCATAATCTAAAATTTTAGAATTTACAATTTGGTTTGTAATATTTCGTTTGATTTCACATTTTAGATTATTTATTTGCAAAAAACCAAGATTATTTATATTCATTTTTAATTCAATAATATTTGAATTGTTGTTTTGAATTTCTAAATTGTATTTGGTAATAATTGGGAATTTATTAGTTGATTTGATAGAATTAATTATAATTTGACTACCTTTTTGTATGGAATTTAATAATTTTTCGGGGTCAGATTGATAAAAAGACTCATCTAATTCTGGAGTATGAGGGAATATCTGATAGTTTTTGTCGTTATTTTGATACATCCAGTCATCTGAACTACCTCTTGTAGCATATCCTACAGAAATAGAATCCATTCCAAAAGTATATTGGTTTTGCTTGTAATTATAGATACCATATTTTTCAAATAAATCTCTATCTAATTTTGATTTAATTGATAAATTTGGACTTATCATAATATTTCCGTAACTATGAAAATTTAGTGCATTTAAAAATCTATATTTATTACACAAATCTCTTATAGCACGAGTTTCTGGTTCGGAAAATTCACTTTCACCTCTGTATGTTTCTGCATTTTTATCTGTAGAAGAGCCATTTGGATTGTTAAAATTCCAAAACTCTTTGGGTCCGTAATTTCTATTCAAATCAACGCCAGTTACTTTGCCATCAATACTTCTTGCATTTTTTCGCCACATTCCAGCTTTTTCGCTATTCATATTAATCATATAGCCGTCTGGATTAAGGCAAGGCAAAAAGAATATTTCAGAATTTTCTAATGCATTTCTAAGAGGAATATCTATAATATTATTTTGGTAATAACTCTCCACAATTTGCCAAGCGGAATATATCAAGGTAGATGATGTTATCGGCTCTCTAGCGTGATGCAGTGAAGTAAATAGCACTTTGCGACTTTGAGTTGGTACTGACTTTGTAAAGTTCAATCTCCAAATATAAATAGGTCTATTTTCTATACTTCTGCCAATTTCTTCTTTAAAAATAAAACTGGGATATAACCCCCTCATTTTTTCAAATTCAGTGTAAATTTCGTCCAATGTATGATAATTAAAATAAGTACCAAATTTGAAATTTTCTGGAATTTCTAAATTATCATTAAGTGAACTAATTTCAGATTTTTGTAAAAAATTGTCTTTTTTGTTAGGTCTTTTACTATTTAGATAATTATTAAAATTTACTTTATTAGAATTTAATTCATTAGTAATTTTCGTTTCATAATCTTCTATTAAGATCTTATAATCTAAGTTTAATTCTTGGATTTTAGTTAATTCATAATCATTGATAATTGTAATAAAATACTCATAATCTTTGATTTCCGCACTTTCCAAATCTAAATCTAAATTTATGATTTTATGCCAATCTAAGCTATCTTTCGAATATAATTTAACTTTATGATATTGAATATTGTTATTAATCAAGATATTATCAAAATTATCAATTAAATTATAAGCAAATAACTCTATACCTAAAAAAAGATATAGAGTTATAAACGCTAAAATTGAATTTAAAATCTTATTGAAATTTGTATATTTCATAATTACATTTTAATAATTAAGAAAAAAATTATTTAATCACAATTCTGTCTTTAATTGGACCATAAACTGTAATTTGATGCTTTTGTAACCATTCCATTCCGTCCATTGCAGCTTTAGCTGCGTGAAGAGTAGTAATACACAAAATCTTTTTAGATAATGCAGCTTCACGTATTTGCAAATCATCTTGATATGATTTACGTCCAAGTGGAGTATTTATTATTAATTTTACATCACCTGACTGAATTTTTTCTACAACATTAGGGCTACCAGCACCAATTTTAGGAATTAAAGAAGCAGGTATTTTATTTAATACTAACTTATTATATGTTCCCAACGTAGCAATAATTTCATAACCTAATTCACTTAGTTTTTTAGCAATAGGCACAACATCATTTTTATCAAAATCATTTACACTTATAAATACACAACCAGATGTTGGTAAATGGTTACCCGCAGCAATTTGTGATTTTACATAAGCTTCACCAAAAAATTCACTTATACCCATTACTTCGCCAGTTGAACGCATTTCAGGTCCTAATACAGTATCAACTCCTGGAAATTTATTAAATGAGAATACTGGTGCTTTTACTGTATAATAACCCATGAACCCAGGGTTAGGTATATCCATATCGGCTAATTTTTCGCCAATCATTAATTTTACTGAGATTTTAGTTAATGGAATACCAATAGATTTAGATACAAAAGGTACTGTTCTTGATGCTCTTGGATTTACTTCGATTACATAAACTTCACCTCTATAAACAGCATATTGAATATTAATAAATCCAATAATTTGAAGTTCTTTTGATAATTGAATATGTATAATCTCTAATAGTATCAATTATATGTGGCTCTACTCTATATGTAGGCAATACCGAACTACTATCACCAGAGTGGACTCCAGCTTCTTCAATATGTTGCATAATGCCACCAATCAATGAAGTTTCACCATCACTAAGTGCATCAACATCAACTTCAAAAGCATTTTCTAAGAATTTATCAATCAATACCGGATGGTCTTGATTTACTTTTGCAGCTTCTGTAATATATTTTTTTAAATCCTCTTCTTGATAAACTATTGCCATTCCTCTACCACCTAATACATAAGATGGTCTGACAATTACAGGGAAACCAATATTTAAAGCAATTTTTAATGCTTCGTCCATATTATTTGCAGTTGCACCGGCAGGGTAAGGGATTTCTAAAATGTTCAACATTTCTATAAATCTACCTCTATCTTCAGCTCTATCAATATTACTTTGTGATGTACCAAGTATTGTAACGCCTGCTTCTTGTAATCTTTGAGATAATCTAAGTGGGGTTTGACCGCCTAATTGTAGTATTACACCCATTGGCTTTTCTAAGTCAATGATATTCATTACATCTTCAAAATAAACAGGCTCAAAATATAACTTATCCGAAGTATCGTAATCAGTAGAAACTGTTTCTGGATTACAATTAATCATTATTGTTTCATATTCTGTGCCTTTTAGTAACATAGAAGCTTGCGATGCACAATAGTCAAATTCAATACCTTGACCAATTCTAAATGGACCTCCTCCAAGCACAATTACCTTTTTCTTATCAGATGACGCGCTTTCATTTTCAGTTAAATATGTAGAATAGAAATAAGGAGTTTTTGCATCAAATTCGGCTGCACAAGTATCTACTTTTTTATAAGTTGGTAATACTTTTAATGCTTTTCTTTTTAATCTAATCTCACTTTCATTAGAATTAAACATATCTGCAATTTGAACATCTGAAAAACCAGATAATTTCAAGTTTCTAAGTTCTTCAATTCCGATATTATCAATAGATTTTCCAGTAAATTCATTTTCCAATTCTACGATTTGGAGAATATTATCTAAAAACCATCTATCAATTTTAGTTAAATTAAATACATCATCAATTGAATATCCTCGTTTAAAAGCTTCTTTTACACAGAACACTCTCATTGGTGTTGGATTTTTTAACTTATCTTCTAATTTTTCTTTTGTAAAATTCTCAATTCCTTTAAACTCTAATCCTTTGACGCCAATTTCTAATGAACGTAATGCTTTTTGTAATGCTTCACGGAAATTAGAGCCAATGCTCATTACTTCACCAACCGACTTCATTTGTGTAGTTAATTGCGAAGACACATTAAATTTCTCAAAATCCCATCTTGGCACTTTTACTACTATATAATCTAATGCTGGTTCGAAAGATGCAGGAGTTGTTGTTGTAATTTCATTTGTAATTTCATCAAGAGTTAGTCCTACAGCTAATTGAGCAGCTATTTTAGCAATTGGAAAACCAGTCGCTTTAGATACTAATGCCGATGAACGCGAAACTCTTGGATTCATCTCAATTACTCGCACTTCGCCATTATCGGGATTTACAGCAAATTGAATATTAGAGCCACCAGTAGCCACACCAACTTTTCTAATAACAGCTAATGAATAATCTCTTAAAATTTGATATTCTTTGTCAGTTAAAGTTTGAGCTGGGGCAACTGTTATACTATCGCCAGTATGCACTCCCATTGGGTCAAAATTTTCAACAGATGCTACAATAATTGCATTATCATTCACATCTCTCATTACTTCAAATTCATATTCTTTCCAACCTAATAACGATTCCTCTATCAATAATTCTTTAGTTACTGATAATTCAAAACCCCTTGCAATAATTTCTTTGTATTCTTCTAAATTATATGCAATACCACCACCACTACCTCCAAGTGTAAATGACGGTCTGATAATTAATGGGAAAGGATGAATTGTAGGAATATGTAATGCTTCTTCATCACTTTTACAAATCCAACCTTTGGCAGAGTGCAAGCCAATTTCGTCCATTGCAGCTTTGAAAAGTTCTCTACTTTCAGCTAATTCTATAGAGTGAGTATTAACACCTAATAGTTCAATATTGTATTTATCTATAATACCTAATTGCTTTAATTCTAAAGTTACATTTAGTGCAGTTTGCCCACCTACTGTTGGCAGGATTGCATCAATTTTATCCCTTTGGATAATCTGTTCAATAATCACAGGAATGATTGGTTCAATATAAGTTTTGTCCGATATTTCAGGGTCGGTCATTACTGTTGCAGGATTACTATTAATTACGACAACATAATAGCCAAGTTTTTTTAGAGCTTTTACTGCCTGACTACCTGAATAATCAAATTCACCGGCTTGACCAATTACAATCGGACCTGCACCGATTACTAAAATTCTTTTAATATCTGTTCTTAATGGCATTTTATTTAAATTTTTTATTATTA
>JBEICW010000124.1:0-7730 GCA_040383785.1 Ignavibacteria bacterium
AAAATTTATTAATAATTTTTATATTTTATATTAGTTTGGTAATTTGTATTTTATATTTTTTACAAAAGTATATTTTTACAGTATAATTTGAAAATTTACTTTTAAATAATATTTAAATCAAATATTATTTATACCTTGTTTTTTTTGAGTCATTTCTATATTTAAATCTAAAAAACAAAAATACTATGAATTTAGAATTTTTAAATAATCTTACATTTCCTGCTGTACTTGAATTTTTGATGACTATTTCTGTGGCATTTACATCTATTCAGGTATATTTACAAATAAATAAAATTTGGAAACGTAAGCAAGAAAAAGAGGTTGCTGAATCACAATCAATTTCAGGTTTGATTTTAATGGGATTTACTTGTATTCTTTCGATTACTTACTATTCAGTTGTTCAAAATGATATAATTAGCGTTGTAGATACTTCAATATATTTATTTCAAGCTTTAACCTTTGGTTTGATTTCTACTGGACTTTGGGTAAAAAGTGATGTAAAATTATCAATTTGGGCATTAATCAAAAAAGCAATAAAATTAGAGAGAAAAGAAGCAGATTATTTAATAAAAAAATTCTTCAAGCCAACTAATGCAGAAATTATAATCAATATTCTTCATCAATTAGCAATGATTGATGATTATCTTGACCCAAAAGAAAAAGAATTAATAGAAGCTTTTGCCCAAGAATGGAAAATTGAATATGATTCTGATAAAATGAAAAAAAATGAAGACGAAAGTGAAAATAGCTTCATTAGACTAAGAAATAGTGTTTCGGAATACTTGGAAAGTGAACCTCAAAAAGAACAAGCTGCTCAACTACGTGATATGATGGATACTTTAATAAATATAGACGATTCTGTTTCACCAGAAGAAGAGTTGATTAATAGCGAATTAATGGGGTTAATTGATAATTATATCAAAGGTGAAAATGAAAGCAAAAGTTTTGATGTATTGGTAGTACCTCAAAGAAATGAACACCATGAATTTATTCAACAACTTTTACCAAATGCTAAAAGATATGAGGTTGCTGGTGGTATTGCATATTCTATTGGTTCATTTTATTCTATGAAATATGCCGAAATGATTTGTAATCAATATAGAGAAGTAAATTTATTTACAATAGTTCATAGTGATATAAATAAAGAAAAACCTATAGAGAATATAGAACCTTAATAATTATTTTAAATGAAATTTTATTAAATTTTGATAGTTATGAAACTTTAATAAAATTTTAGGGTTATAGATCTAAATAAATTGTCAAATATTATAAAATTATACTTACAGTTGGAGAATCGATGAATAAAAGTAAAATAAATATTTTTACTAAACTAATAAAAAATACAGTTATTGCTTGTGTTGTTGGTTTTGTAGTAACATCTTGCGAAAAAGATGTAAAATATGTACCTAAGGATGTACCTAAAACTGATGATTTATTAAAATCTTATAGTTATGTTTTGGGGTTTGAATTTAGCAGAGCATCTACTCAAGTTTATACATTAAGATTAGATTATGATTACTTTATTGCTGGTTTCGAAGCTGGTTATAAACAATCACCACCAATTTATGATTGGAAAGAAATTGAAAAAATTAAGGGTGATTATACTAGTGTGCAATTAGAAAGGTCCGTAAAGATGGACGAAAACAAGCAAAAATCATTTGATAGTTTGTCTAATGCATTTATTGATTACAATCCTAAATTTTTAGCAGAAAATAAAAGTAAAAAAGGTGTAATAGAAATGTCAAATGGTGTTCAATATACTATTATCAAAAGTACTAGAGGTCCCAAACCAAATCCAGAAAGTACAGTTACTATAAACTTTATTGCATCCTTAATTGATGGAAAAGAGTTTGATAACTCATATTTGAGAGGTATTCCTATTAAAGGTACTTTAGGTAAAATGATGCCAAGTTGGATAGAAATTATCAAAATGATGAGTGTTGGAGATAAAATAAAAGCATGGTTACCTCCTCAACAAGCTTTTGGTGCAACTGGTATACCAAATATGGTACCTCCAAATGCTATAGTAGTAATGCAATTTGAATTAGAAGACATAGAAGAAGGTGGTGAGGGTATGATGCAAGAAGAAGTACCTGCTACTGGTGGGAGATAATTTTAGAATTAAATTATCTTCTCACAAAAAAAATATTTTATTATTAAAAGAGACAAAGTTATTAAACCTTGTCTCTTTTTTTATTCTTGTTTAATTATAAAATTTAAATTTGGAACAGTTTTAGATAGTTATATAATATTTATTAGTTTAAAATATTAAAATTTAACATATAAATAATTAAATTAATATTTGTTTATTTTGATGGAACAAAAATTTAACTTTTTTTTGTTAATTGTAAAATAAATCAGACATTAATACGATTATTATAGTCGTATATAAAAACAAAGGTACAAATTTGGGTAAAGTAGTTAATTCTGAAATAACTTTAACGAGATTATTTAATTTATTACATACTTACAAAGAAAATATAGTAAGTATTTACATTTATGCTGTACTAAATGGTTTGATAGTTTTGTCATTACCATTGGGTGTACAAGCAATTATTGGACTTATTACATCACAGCAACTTAGTACATCTTGGCTTGTATTAATTGTAATAATTTCAGTTGGCATGTTGATTTCTGGTATTTTTCAAATTTATCAAACAAAAATATTAGAATATATTCAACAAAGTATATTTGTTAGAGCTGCTTTTGATTTTGCATATAGAATACCAAAGTTCAAATTTGAAAAACTAACAAAATACCATCCACCAGAATTAATCAACAGATTTTTTGATGCAATTTTAATTCAAAAAGGTGTAAATAAAATAATTTTAGATTTTGCTACATCTTCTTTACAAATTCTTTTTGGGTTATTATTAATTTCATTTTATCATTATCTTTTTGTGTTTTTTGGTTTTATACTTATTTTATCGTTAATAGTAATATTTAAGTTAACTTTCAAACCTGGCTTGGCTACAAGCTTGGAAGAGTCTAACCACAAATATGAAGTTGCACATTGGTTAGAGGAATTAGCTCGAACTATGGGTACTTTTAAGTTATATCCACAAGAAAATTTGTCTATACCAAATACTAATGCTAATTTAGAAAAATATATTTCTGCACGTCAATCTCATTTTAAAGTAATATTAATACAACTATGGTCTAATGTTGTATTTAAATTATTAATGACAATTCTATTATTAGTACTTGGTAGTACTTTGGTTGTAAATGGTGAAATTAACATTGGACAGTTTGTTGCCGCAGAGATTATTTTAATTTCAATTATAAACTCAGTTGAAAAATTTATTTTAAGTATGTCCGAAATATTTGATACTTTAACTGCTTTAGAAAAAGTAGGTTATGTAACTGATATTGAATTAGAAAAAAATAATAGCGATAATATTCAAAATATCAATAAAGAAGGTTTAAAAGTTGAAATTTTAAATTTATCATATAGATATTCTGAAACAGAAGATGCCATAATCAAAGATATAAATGTAACTATTAATCCAGGTGAAAAGTTAGCTATTTTTGGTAGAAGTGGTTCAGGCAAGACAACTCTAATTCGCCTAATTTCTGGATTTTATGATGATATGGAAGGTAATATAATATTTAATAATATTTCTGTTCGCAACTTTCATAAAGATGTATTAAGGATGTATATAGGAGATAATTTTGGTGAGCAAAATGTATTTCATGGAACGATAATGGAAAACCTAACTTTAGGAAATCCAAATATAGAGTTAGATAATTTATTTGAAATATTAGAAAATCTAAAGATGAAGGACAAAATTGACTCACTGAAAGATGGACTAAATACAGTTATACAAGCTGAAGGTAAAAATTTCTCAAGAACATTTTTAAGAAAAATAGTTATTGCTCGTAGTCTATTAAAACGTCCACAACTACTTTTATTAGATGACTTTGGAGTATATTTCGATAAAATTCAACGTAAACAAATTATTGATTATTTATTTAGTTTGAAGAATGTAACTTTAATTTACTGTACTGATGATGATTATTTGTTAAATCATTCAGATAAAATTCTATACTTAGATAAAGGCGTTTGTGCTGGAGTATATAATTATAATGATATAATTAACACACAAATGGCAGAACTAATAAATAAATAAAATAAAGTACTTTCTCTAATTCTAATTCTAATTCTAAAAGTAAAATTTAAAACAAAACATGCAGAATATTTCTAATAATAAAATAAATCCTAATAACTTATTACAAAATAGTGTATTTAGGTCTATTGAAATGAAAAGAAGTTCAATAAACCCAAAACGTTCTATATTATTTTTTGTAATATTGTCATTATTGACACTTTTTTTGCCTTGGACACAATTTATAACTACAAATGGGTATATTACAACATTAAAGCCAGATGATAGACCCCAAAATATAAACTCTGCTCTACCAGGTAGAATTGAAAAATGGTATGTCCGCGAAGGGGATTTAATTAAAAAAGGTGATACAATAGTTCAAATATCTGAAGTTAAATCTGAATATTTTGACCCTAATCTAATTGAAAGAACAACTGAGCAATTAGATGCAAAAGTTAGTTCAAAAGAATCATATCTAAACAAAATTGATGCTTTGAAAAATCAAATTACTGCATTGAACGAAAATTTCAAATTAAAATTAGAGCAAAATAAAAACAAAATCAAACAATCTGAACTAAAAGTATTTGCTGATAGCATAGAATTAGAAACTGCACATAATAATTTAAAGATTGCTAAAGTACAATTAGAAAGGTTCGAAACACTTTACGAACAAGGGCTAAAATCCAAAACGGACTTGGAAAGCAGAAAAATCAAGTATGTTGAAATGATTGCCAAAGAAGCATCTGCCTCGAGTAAATTATTGATTAGTAGAAATGAATTAATAAATGCTAAAATTGAATTAAATTCAATAAGAGCAGATTACGAAGAAAAAATATCCAAAGCCGAATCAGACAAAAGTAGTGCTGAGAGCAATTTCTTTGATAATGAATCAATCATTTCGAAAACTAAAAATGACCTAAATAATTATACTATTCGTAAGCAAAATTTGTATATTACCGCACCACAAGACGTATTTATTCTAAAAGCGATAAGTAAAGGTGTGGGCGAAACTATCAAAGAAGGCGAGGCAATTGTTACAGTTATGCCTTCAAATGCTGAGTTAGCTGTTGAATTTTATGTAGAACCTTATGACATTCCATTAGTAAATCTAAAAGAAGAGGGAAGGATTTTATTTAATGGTTACCCAACAATTTTTGTGGCTGGTTGGCCAGAATTGTCTGTTGGTACTTTTGATGCAGAAATTGCAGCAATTGACCAATCAATAAGTGAAAATGGAAAATACAGAGTACTATTAAAACAAGTAAAAAGTAAAAATAAATGGCCTAAAAGTTTAAAATTTGGTTTGGGTACAAGTGGGGTTATTTTACTTAATGATGTTCCAATTTGGTATGAAATCTGGCGACAACTCAATGGTTTCCCAGCTAATTATTATAATAAAAGCGATTCTAAGGTTGAAAAAAGTAAAAAAGATTCAAAAGAATAAATAAAATATTAGATGATTAAAACAGAAAATAAAAATTTACTTAAAAACCTAAAATTAATACTAATTTTAAGTTTAACTATTACTTTTTTGCATAATTTTAGATTATTTGCCCAAAATGAAATAATTCCAAAATCGAATTATTATTTAGATAGTATTTCTATTTATCACCTGAAAGATACTGATAGTTTGTTAGTTTTAAATAATTTAAAACAAGTGAATACACTTGGGTTGTATGATTTTCTAGAAATCGTAAAGTACTATCACCCAATTTCAAAAAGTTCAAAATTAATAAATACATTGGCTGAAAATAATTTACTAAAAGCAAAAGGTGGATTTGACCCAAAGCTATTTAGTTATTATGAAGGAAAGGCATTTGACAAAAAGAATTATTTTGATATTTCTAATTCGGGAATTTCAATTCCTACCTACCCTGGTTTAGATATAAAATTAGGTGTAGAAACAGCGCGTGGTCAATTTGTAGATGGACAAAACACGGTTCCTCCAAACGGCTTGGCTTATCTTGGTGTAACTCTTCCAGTTGGTCAGGGTTTGTTTATAGATAAACGTAGAAATGACCTTTTGAAAGCAGAATTAATGACCGAAGCAGCAGAATTTGACAGACAAAATGCTGTAAATGAACTTTTAATTGACGCATTATATTCTTATTTTGATTGGATTAAGTCATGGAAAATTATCAAAGTATTAGAAAAAGCTAAAAATAATGCTTTAGTCAGACATAGAGGTATTGTTCAAAACTACTTAGTTGGTGATGAACCAGCGATTGATACAGTTGAAACTTTTATCCAATTCCAAACTTTAGAATTGAATTATCTAAATTCTATAAACACTTATCAAAATGCTATATTGGATTTGAATAATTACCTTTGGTTTGAGGATAAGCCAATAGTTATTAATTTTGAAACTATTCCCGATACTACAATTCATCAAGACCAAGTATTAGATAAAGAATTTTTGAGTTATTTTAATCAAATTGCTGGAACTAACAAGGATAGTTTGATAGTAAATCATCCAGAAATAATGCAATATAATTATAAAATTAAGTCCCTAAATTTAGATTTAGAACTTTATGAGGATAGATTAAAACCCCAATTAAATTTAAAATATAATGTTTTGAATGAATACTTAGATTGGGATGGATTAAATACTCAAGTAGGTTATCTAAGAAATAATTACAAAGCAGGTTTGGAGTTTAATTTCCCAATATTTTTACGAAAGGAAAGAGGGGATATAGATGCAACAGAAACTAAAATTAAAGAAAGTGAATTAAGTTTAACTAATAAAATTCTAAATTTAAAAAATAAGATCACTCAAGAGTTAAACAATTTACAAATTTTAAAACAAAATTTTGTACTATCACAGCAAATCAGAGACAATTACGGAAAACTTTTGAATGCCGAAGAAGTTAAGTTTGGATTAGGTGAAAGTTCGATTTTCTTGATAAATTCACGTGAAATAAAACTACTCGAATCTGAGTTAAAACTAATAGAATCAGACATCAAATCAGCACTTCAATACTTCAAATACCTTTATGTAAATGGAATATTGTATCAGTTGTAATTTCAGTAGTTTTTGCACTATTTGCACTTTTTTCTGCGATATTTCACAAAAAAACTTCACGATATTTCACAATTTTTGCGTTGTATTTTCTTCTTTTAATGTAGGGGCTGGGTTTCCCAGCCCTTCTTCAAAGAACTTTTTATCAGAGATACTCTTGCGATTTCAAAAGTCCTGCGAGACAAGGCAGTGCCTTGTCTTTACAATTAAAGAATTTTTGCACTTTTTGCACTCTTTTTACATTTTTTAACCAAAAACTTCACGATATTTCACGGTTTTTGCCTGTTTTTTCTTTTTTTCTCCCTATTTTGTGGAGGGTCTGGGTGGGGTTTCTTCAAAGAACTTTTTATCCGAAATAGTATTGCTAAATCGAAATATTTTAGACGACCCGCCGGTCGTCTTTACATTTATATTACGTATATATTGCACTGTTTTGCACTATTTCCCGCATTTTTCAACAAAAAACTTCACGATATTTCACGATTTGTGCCTGTTTTTTCTTTTCTTTACCCTCTCCAAAATTTATTTTGTGGGGAGATTATATATAATCTCGGGAGGGGTTTCTTCAAAGAACTTTTTACCCGAAATTTACTTGCTAAATCGAA
>JBEICW010000125.1:0-7717 GCA_040383785.1 Ignavibacteria bacterium
AACGAAAAAGAAAAAAATACTAAACAAGTGAATCTAGATTTAGAAAAAATAGACCAATTTCAAGAAAAATATCAAGAAAAATTTCAAGAAAAATATCAAGAAAATAATGAAAATGGTATATTACTTTCGAAAGAAAAATTAGAAATACTGATTGATATTTTAAAAGAAATTAGAAAACTTATTTAAACTTAAAAAATTAAAACTCAACATTTATTGATTATTAGTTTTAATATAGAAAATGTTGTAACTAATACCAAAGTTTATCGTAATGATAAATAAATGCTAATTTAAGATGAATTAAAACAATTTATTATTTATAAAAAAGGGGCAATATGAAAATTACTAAGATAATAATGTTAGCAGTATTAGCTGTTACATTTAATTTGACTTTATTAAAAGCTCAAAAATACAATTACGAAGCAAAAACTATCGGAAGTCACGAAGATGAAGTCTTGGGAGTTTTTGTGAATGAAGATGATACAAAAGTAGCAACTTGTTCTTTAGATGAAACAATCAAACTTTGGAGTATTCCAGATGGTAAATTGTTAAAAACATTCAAAGGACACTTAGGTCAAGTAAATAATTTATCTTTTTCTGGTAGTGATAAATATATTGCAAGTGGTTCGAGCGACCATACAGTTAGAATTTGGGACGTAGAAACTGGTGAGCAAGTTAAAGTATTAAAAGGACATACAGACCAAGTGATTGGTGTTTATTTTAGTCAAGATGATGACAATACTTTTATTGCAAGTACATCATTTGATAAAACTGTAAAATTATGGGATTTCAAATTAGGTAGTGAAGTGAAAACTCTTAGAGACCATACTTTGCCGACTAATAATGTTGCTTATAGTTATGATGGTAAATATTTAGCATCTTGTAGTGATGATAAAACTATTAAAATATGGTCAACTGACATCACTACTAAAGACCCACTACAAACTTTATTAGGTCACGAGTCTCCAGTTTTAACAGTATTATATAGTTTTGATAGTAAAAAGTTATTATCAACTGACCAAGCTGGATATATTAAAGTATGGGCAATGCCATCAGGACAATTATTACGTACAATTAAAGCTCACGATGAATTAATACAAGACGTTTCTATAGGTGAAGATAACAGAACTATTGTATCAGCAAGTTTAGATAAGAAAGTAAAATTATGGGATATTGAGACTGGTAAAGAGTTATATACTTTTGATGCAGGAGTTGAAGTTTGGTCTGTGGATTTAATTAGTGATGTAAGTACAATAATTTTGGGTTGTGCAGATGGTACTGTTAGATATATGACTAAAAAGAAAAAATAATTAATTCAACATTTAAACATTAGCATTTGTTGATTAATAATGAATGAAATATTTTAAATATATATCTAATTTTAATAAAAAAAAAAAGAGGCAAAAATGAAAAATAAAAAATTAAATTATATTAAAACATCAATATTAGCTTTATTAGTAATTTTAATTACTAATAACAATATGTTTGCACAAGGTGGTTTAGTAAGTTCGGTTGTATCTTTAACTGGTAATGTTATCAATGAAATAACGAGATTACCTGAGACTGTAGCAATTACTGTATTTGATGAAAGTGGTGAAAAAGTAACAAGTACAAGAAGTATTGCAAACGAAAATGGTTACTATTACCTTACTGGATTAAAAACTGGTCAAAACTATACTGTAAGATTAAAGAAAAAAGATTTCTTAGAAGAAATGTGGAAATTTACCGTAGCTAAAGATGGAAAATATGTTGAATTGTCACATGACTTTTTGGTTAAACCTAAAGAAATTAATTCATTGATACCAGTTGCAGTTCCACCATTTGAGTTTAATAAATCTAAATTAAGATATGGTGCTGAGTTCTTATTAGAAGACTTAAAAAATACTTTAGTATTAAATGATAACGTAACTTTTCAAATAGTTTGTTATCCAGATGATAATAAAGACCAAGCTGAAAATCAGAGAATTACTGATGAAAGAGCAAAATCTTTAATGGCATATTTTACTTCAAATGGAATACCGGCAACAAGAGTTACAGCAATTGGTTCAAAAACACCTGATACAAAAAATCCACCTCCAACTGGTAAATTAGCTAAAGGTAAAAGATATATTGGACCATCTTATATTAAACTAACTGGCGTTTAATTGGCTAAAAATAATTTCAAAGAAAAACTGTCATAATCGGCAGTTTTTTTTTAATTAATTTTCTATTTAATTTGTAACTTAGTTCTAATTTTGATTATCAAAAAATGAGGAAATTAATGAATAATATACTTCAAGTAAAAAATGTAACAAAATATTTTGGAGATTATAAGGCTTCTAATGATATAACTTTTAATGTTAGAGAAGGTATCATTTTTGGTTTGTTAGGACCAAACGGTGCTGGTAAAACTACAATGATTAGAATGATAAATAATATTTATTACCCTGATAGTGGTGAAATATTAATATTCAATGAAAAACTCAATTCCAATCATTTATCTAAGATGGCATATTTACCAGAAGAGAGGGGTCTTTACAAAAAAGTCAAAGTAATCGACCAATTAGTTTATTTTGGAAGACTAAAAGGAATGTCTAATAAAGATGCTACAAATAAAGCTAAAGAGTGGCTGATTAGATTAGATGCAAGCGAGTGGTTGAACAAAAAAGTTCAAGAGTTATCTAAAGGTATGCAACAAAAAGTGCAGTTTATTGCTACTATTTTACATGATCCTAAATTTATTATTTTAGATGAACCATTTTCTGGATTTGACCCAATTAATGCTGAATTACTTAAAAATATAATTTTAGAATTTAAGTCGCAAGGTAAGACTATAATTTTATCTACGCACATGATGGAACAAGTTGAACAACTTTGTGATGAAATTGCAATGATTAACAAAGGGAATTTGGTTTTATCTGGTAGTTTAAAAGAAATTAAGAAAAAGTATAAAAAAAATAATTACATTATTGAATTTGAAGGAAATAGCCAATTTATTAATGAAATTGAAAAACTTAATATAATTAGCAATGACAAAAATAGAATTGAATTTCAAATTAAAAGTGAATTTATTGAAAATTTAAATACTAAAGAATTAATAGAAATATTAAATAATAAAACAAATATTACTAAGTTTGAAATTGCAGAGACATCTATTCACGAGATATTTATAAATACTGTAAATATTAATAAATAATATCTTTTTTAACATTTTTTATAAAAATTTAAAAATTTAAAGTTAAGTAAAATGATAAGTAATTCTAAAATATGGACAATTGTAAGCCATGAATATATGTCAAAGGTAAAATCAAAAGGTTTTATTTTAGGGACATTTTTGGGACCTTTAACTTTTTTGGTATTTATTGGAATTGTAGTTCTAATAAATGTGATATCACAAGATGATACAAGCAAAAAATTAGCAATATTGGACAAAAGTAATCTAATTGTTAATGAATTAGTAAAAATTGATTCCAAAAAATATTACCAAACCAATAAATCACCTGAAGAATTAAACAAATTAATTTTAGCAGATAAAATTGATGGATATGCTATTATAGACGAAAATGTTATAGATAATGGAAAAGCAACAATATATTCAAAAGGTGGTGGTGGTAGTGGTTTGGTTACTTATTTAGAATCTAATTTAGAACAAGTTGTTAGGAAAAACAGACTAACTAAATCAGGAGTTTCTAATGAAATGATGGAATTTATTGATAAAAGAATAGATGTAAGTACAGAAAAAATTACTGAAAATGGTACAGAGAAAGATTATACAGAGGCGTTTGCATTTATTGGATATATATTAGGCTTTGCTATATATATGCTGATATTTATTTATGGAAGTTTTGTATCGAGGGCAGTAATAGAAGAAAAGTCTAATCGTATTGTAGAGATAATCGTTTCTTCGGTTAAGCCATTTGAATTAATGTTTGGGAAAGTAATTGGAATTGGATTAGTCGGTTTTACACAAGTAGGGGTTTGGATAATTTTATTCATTATTTTTAGCAGTTCGGCTGGTTATGTAGCAAATACATTTTGGGGTGATAAACTTAAAGATAAAAAATCTCAAGAGCAGTTAGTCAAAAATATGAATAAAATGAATTCAAATAGTCCTATGGGCTCTCAGATGACTGACGAAAATATGGAAAGCAATCAAAAAGTTGCAAATATGTTAAAAAATATACCAAGTATATCACCACTATTAGTTGTTGGGTTTTTGTTTTATTTTTTAATTGGATATTTAATTTATTCCACTTTGTTTGCTGCTGTAGGCTCGGCTGTTGACCAAGAATCTGATGCAGCACAGTTACAACTGCCAGTTAGTTTGCCTGTGATTATACCTATTTTAGTTATACCACAAGTAATGTCCAATCCTGACTCTACTTTTTCTACAATTATGTCATTAATTCCTTTTTTTACACCAATTTTGATGACAGTTAGAATTGCAGCAACATCAGTTCCAATTTGGCAAATTGCACTTTCTATAGTATTATGTGTATTAACTTTTTTGGGTGCATTATGGGTATCTGCTAAGATTTACAAAATAGGTATTTTGATGACAGGTAAAAAGCCATCATTCAAAGATTTGTACAAATGGATTAAGATGAGTTAAGAAATCTGAATATTTAAATTTAAAATGATTTTTGAAAATGAATAACTATCCTTTTCTTAAATTACCTTTTAATTTATTAAATGCTTCGCCTAAATTTGGTGAAGTGTTTAATAATTCTATTTCATTTTCTGTGAGGTTTTCCAAAGTATCGATAATTGTAATATTATTTTCTGTTACGCCTAAAAGTTTTACTTTGTTTTCATAACAAACTATATACAAATGAGATTTAGGTGTAAGGCTAATTCTATTTATTACTCTTAAATATCTTTGCTTGAGTAAGATAGGGGAGTTTATAGGATTGTACTTTTTTAAAAAATAAGCAATAAATCCAATCAAAAATACAAAAAATATCAAATAAAGAAAAGTACTTAAAAAAGGAGCATTCATATAATTTAACTCTTATAGTTTAACTCTAAATATTAATTAAATATAGTTTTATATTTGTAGTTATAATAAACAATGAAATACTTCTTAATGAAATATAAAAGATTATTTAAATTTAAATAATTTATAATTATCTTCTAATACTACCTTCTAATACCTCTTAGTCTTTCAGAAGGGTCAACCAAAGTAGTAATTCTTATACCAAAATGTTTATCAATAACAACTACTTCACCTTCAGCAACTTTCTTGCCATTAATCAAAACGTCAACTGGCTCACTTACCAATTTATCAAATTCAATTACTGAACCTCTGCCTAATCTTAGTATTTCTCTGATTAACATATTAGTTCTGCCTAATTCGATTGATACAGGTAGTTGTAAATCATAAAGTAATTCTAACTTAGGGTCTAAAGGCGAATAATTAGTATTTGCAGTTTGATACTCAATTTCAGGATAGTTTGGTTTTTTGGAAGTAGCAACTTCATCTTCCATTCCTGAATAGGTGCCAGAATTTTCAGACATATTCTCCAAATCGCCACCTTGTATAAGAGCATCTATCTCTTCTTGAGTCATAGTCATAATAAATACCTATAAATATTTTAATTTTTAATCAATAAATCAAAACAGAAATTTCAAAAAATAAATATCATCAAACAGCAATATTTTAAAAATATTACATTTTTTAAAATATTAAATAAATTAATCTTTGTATGTAATATCTTGTTCAACCAAATCTTCTTCTGTTAATAGTCTAGTAATTCTAATAGCTTTTTTTCCTTCAACACTTCCTGGCCTACCTGCGAGTTTTCTTTTTCCACCAATAATGATTTCAATTTCATTATTTACTCTTTTGCCAAGTTTTATTACATCACCTTCTTTAAGGTCCATAATATCAGTCACAGTAAGGGAAGTTTTGCCAAGTTCAGCATAAACAGATAAATATGTATGTGAAATTTGGTTTTGTATAGATTCTAAATTTTCTTTTAATCTTGCTTTTGATTGCTTTGAAGCTGTAGTAGTAACTTGTTGTCTATTCAATTTAGCTAAAACTTCTTCAAGAGCAAAAGTGGGAAAACATAAGTTCATCAAAAAAGTATGAACACCAATATTTACATCAAATGAAATAACAACTACAATTTCAGAGGATGGAGCAATTTGTACGAAATCTGCTTCCATTTCTAATCTTGAGAACTTAAAGTTAATTTCTGCAATAGAACGCCAAGCGTTTCTCAAATCAGATAAAGCATGTTCAACTATACCTCTTACAACAGCTTGTTCAATAGGAGTAATTGTACGTGGTTTGGGAGTTATTTCTGCCCCGCCACCAAGCAATCTTTCAACTAAAGTTAATGCTAATTGAGGGCTTAATTCTAAAATACCATTACCATCGGTACCTTCTATATCAAATACATATAGAACACTTGGATTAGATACAGAAAGAATAAATTCAGAATAAAATAATTGATCAACAGAAGTTACAGAAATTGAGACAACTGTTTGTAATTTAGAAACTAAATAATAACCAAAGACCTCTGCAAAATTCTCGTGAATATTTTGTAAAGTTCTAACTTGATTTTTCGAAATACGATTGGGTCTTCTAAAGTCGTAAGTTGTTACTTCAGCTTTGGAATTGCTTTTTATTAGAATGTCATCTACATCTACACGTCCGCTCGTCATTTCAGATAAGAGGTTGTCTATCTCATTCTGTGATAAAACATCTGCCATTATTTGTTTTCCGCTTACTAATACAAGTTAAGGTATAACATATATTTAATTAACAATTTTAAAAAAATAAAAATTAAGATTTATTGAATTATAAATTCAACAAAATAAACATCTCTAAGAAAAATTTTACTTTCTTTAAAAACAGGTCTCAATTTATCTCTTAATTTTAAATTATAATCATTTCTACCCGTGTGGATTTCTTCTATTGTTTTATTTCCAACATCTTGAATAACTATTGTTTTTAATTTTGCCATTAATTTTTTCATTAAATCACTATCTGCCGCTTGTTCTGTTTCAGGTACATCTGGTTTAAACTTATACTCTAAACCCAAGTTTAAAACGACAAATTTTGATGAACCTTTAGGATTTGTAATGATTTTATCAGTTTCCAAATATTTTCTTTCTTTTTCTTCAGCAAAAAAATCTTCTTCTTCTGAGTCTTCTTTAAAAAAAGCTTCATCTTCATTATGTTTTTTACTTGCTTCATGTTGTTTTGCTTTTTTGTCGGCATCGTGATCTTTGTCAGATTTTGGTAGCAAAAAATTAACAACAACAACAATTAATACTACTTGTACAACAATTGCACCTACACCTACAGCAATCATTACCGGCAAAGACATACCTTCTTTTTTCTTCTTTTTGGCTTTCTCAGGTTCTTGAACTACTTCCATACCTTCGAATTCATCCATATCGTCTGCCATAACATTCCTTTTGTATAATTGGTTTAGTTAATTAAAATTATCAATTAATGATTATAAAATTATATGCCAATAAATTATTGCGTTATTTTTATACTATTTGTTTATTAAAATATCAATTTATTTAAAAAATAAAATAAAGCAGTAAATGTAATAATATCAATAAGATAATTGAATAAAGTTAAAATTTTATATATAATATTCTTAATTGTTTAAATTTGAATATTTAAGATTATATTTTATGCATTTAATAAAAAAGAAAATAGCCATTGATTAATATTGTTCAAAATACTAAACAATTATAAACAAATGGCTAAAATTTA